>NZ_JAULSJ010000034.1:0-44717 GCF_030518295.1 Chryseobacterium urinae
AATTTCAGACAATTTTATAAAATCATTTATCAATTATTATTCATCAATTATAAAAAATGAACAACGGTATTATTATATTAGATTTCGGATCACAGTACAACCAGCTTATCGGAAGAAGAATCCGTGAGATGGGAGTATATTCTGAAATTTTACCATTCAATACACCTTTAGAAACCATTTTAGAAAAACAGCCGAGAGGAATTATCCTTTCCGGCGGACCAAGTTCTGTAAATGCAGAAAATGCCCATTTGGTTGAAAAAGAATTATACGAGCAGGGAATTCCTGTTCTGGGAATTTGCTACGGAATGCAGTTAACGGCACACCTTTTAGGCGGAAAAGTTCATAAAGGCGTAAAAGGTGAGTACGGAAAAGCACACCTTGAAATCGTAAAAGAATCGTCTTTATTAAAAGGCGTTACCAATAATTCTATAGTTTGGATGAGCCATTTCGATGAAGTGGGAGAATTGCCTGAAGGATTTGAACTGAATGCAAAATCAGGTGTAATTGCTTCAATTTCCAACGAAGATAAAAAAATCTACTGTGTACAGTTCCACCCGGAAGTTTCCCACACCGAAGAAGGAGGAAAAATGCTGGAAAATTTCGTTTTCGGAATCTGTAATGCAGAGAAAAACTGGAAACTGACCAATTATATCGAAAAAACCGTTGCGGAAATCCGTGAAAAAGTGGGAGATCAGAAAGTAATTCTCGGACTTTCTGGAGGAGTAGATTCTTCTGTAGCGGCAGTGTTAATTCACCGTGCCATTGGCGACCAGTTGACTTGCATCTTCGTAGACACAGGTTTACTGAGAAAAGACGAAGGCAAAAAAGTAATGGATAATTATGGAGAGCATTTCCATATGAACATTAAATTAGTGGATGCTTCCGAAAGATTTTTATCAAAATTAGCCGGAGTAGATGATCCTGAAGCCAAAAGAAAAATCATCGGAAACGAGTTTATTCACGTTTTTGATGAAGAATCTCATAAAATTGAAGGCGCTAAATTCTTAGCACAGGGAACAATTTATCCGGATGTAATTGAAAGTCAGTCGGTAAACGGTCCTTCTGCGGTAATTAAATCGCACCATAACGTTGGCGGACTTCCTGAAGATATGGAATTTGAATTGCTTGAGCCTCTGAGAGAATTATTCAAAGATGAAGTAAGAAAAGTGGGCGAAGAATTGGGAATTCCTCATCATCTGGTTCACAGACATCCTTTCCCGGGTCCGGGATTGGGAATCAGGGTTTTAGGAGCAGTTGATGCAGAAAAAGTAAGAATTTTGCAGGAAGCAGATGATATTTTCATTGAAGAATTATACAAAAACGATTTGTATGAAAAAGTTTCTCAGGCTTTCGTGGTGCTTCTTCCGGTAAAATCTGTAGGAGTAATGGGCGATGAGAGAACATACGAATACACAGCAGTCGTTCGTTCCGCAAACACGATCGACTTCATGACCGCAACATGGAGCAGACTTCCTTACGAGTTTTTAGATACCGTTTCCAGCAGAATCATCAACGAAGTAAGAGGAATCAACAGAGTAGCGTACGACATTTCAAGCAAACCACCTGCAACGATCGAATGGGAATAATTTTGAATAAAATTTTAAATATAAATCCTGCCTTTTGGCGGGATTTTTTGTCTACCAATCCTGTCTCAGGAAAATTAATAGGCTTAAAAGATAAATCAGGATAAGAAAAACAATTCCATTTAAAATATAAAGTAGAACTTTCCGATGATGCTGATGAATAATGTAAAAGTTAATAATTAGAATTAGTAAAATAACGGGAATAAATTCAAGGAAAAACTCAATTTGAATATATATTGATAAAATCAGATAGATCCATGATATCAACAAAATAACTACAGAAATAGTTTTCATTAGTTTAATTTTTCAAATATAAAATCAGAAAAAATTTTAGAGTAATCTTCACTGAAAAAGAACATTCTGCTTATTCCATCATATCTAGCTATTACAAACTTGATGTACTTGTAAGATTGTTTTTGTATTAATTAAAAGTCATTTAAAATCTGCTTTGTATTTTTTTTGGTATTTTCGTTTTTCGCAATATGATTTCTAAGTTCGTATAAACTAATCAGCTCATTTATAGGCAATAGATGATCGGTAAATGAAATATCAAAATTTTTCATCTTTGAATCGTACTTTTGGATTTTGCTATAAATTAATTCCTTCATTTTTTTAATACTAACTTTTTTCACTAAATTTAAGTAAAATTACATCAAATGCAAATAGAAACACGACCACTGACGGTACAGGATTACGATGAATTAGTAATAACAATGAAACGTGCATATCCACAAATGTCCGAGTCAATCTGGTCTAAAAAAAGTATAGAAAAACTCACAAGAATATTTCCAAAAGGACAGATCTGCATTACAGTGGATGGGAAATTAGCTGCGGTGGCGCTTTCCATTGTTGTAAATTATAATGAATTTGGTGATGATCATACATACAGTGATATCACAGGAAATTATACCTTCAATACCCATTCCGAGACAGGCGATGTTTTGTACGGAATTGAAGTCTTTGTAGATCCCGAATACCGCGAACTTCGTTTAGGCAGAAGATTGTACGATGCAAGAAAAGAACTTTGTGAACTTCTGAATCTGAAATCGATCGTTTTAGGTGGAAGAATTCCCAATTACCATAAACACAGTGATCTGTCACCAAGAGAATACATCAGAAGAGTAAGAGATAAAGAAATTTATGATCCGGTTCTGTCTTTTCAGTTGTCCAATAACTTTTTACCCATCAGAGTTTTAAAAAAATATCTTCCGGAAGACGAATCGTCTAAAGAAAACGCAGTTTTACTCCAATGGAACAATATTTATTACAGCAAAAAACCAAACACCATGCAGGACAGCATCATTCGCTTGGGATTGGTTCAATGGCAGATGAGACATTTTAAAGATGTAAATGCTTTTTATGAGCAGGTTGAGTTCTTTGTTAACGTAATGGGCGATTATAAGTCGGATTTTGTATTATTTCCTGAACTATTCAATACCCCTTTGTTGGCTCCATTCAACAAACTTTCTGAAAGAGACAGTATGATTGAATTGGCGAAATTAACCGAAGAGATCAAGATGAAAATCTCAGATTTGGCGATCAGTTATAATGTCAATATCATTTCCGGAAGCATGCCGGTTTTCGAAAATAATGATCTCTACAATGTAAGTTACCTTCTCCATAGAGACGGCAGAGTAGACGAATACAGGAAAATCCACATCACACCCAACGAGAAAAAATATTACGGAATGAAAGGCGGAAACGAAATCCGGGTTTTCGATACCGACTGCGGAAAAATAGGTTTGGTAATTTGCTATGATGTTGAATTTCCGGAGCTTCCAAGAATTTTAGCCGATCAGGGAATGAAAATTCTATTTGTACCTTATCTTACAGACACCCAAAATGCGTATATGAGAGTTCGTCATTGCGCGGCGGCAAGAGCGATTGAGAACGAATGTTATGTGGCAATTGCAGGTTGCGTAGGAAACCTTCCCGGAGTTAATAATATGGATATTCAGTTTGGTCAGGCGGCGGTTTTTACCCCTTCGGATTTTGCGTTTCCATCCAATGCGGTGAAAGGAGAAGCCACCCCGAATACAGAAATGACTTTAATTGTAGACGTAGACCTCAATTTATTGAAAGATCTTCACCATCACGGTTCAGTTCAGGTAATGAAAGACCGGAGAAAAGATTTATACGAAACCTATCTTAAATAAAAAAACGGGATGCTACTACAGCATCCCGTTTTATTTTTTTTCACAAAGAATTTTAGTTTGGACATAAAACAGCCAGACAGATCAATCCCGGACATCTTGGTCTTCCGTCATCCGGACAGCATTTGTTTGAGCAGTTTCTGACTAATTCGCCACCTGCGATACTTTTCATTTGTTCTCTTGAAACTTTTTTTAAATTTTTCATTTTAATAATTTTTAGAGTTGGTTTTAATATTTTGTTATGGTAAAGTTAAAGAAAAAAAATATAATATATTCATTTAGAGCTTTTCCCCGCTATCCACTGTATCTTTTTTGTTACGGCTTCCTGAACTACGTTCGTAAACCTCCGGTTTATGCTCCAGCCGCAACAAAAAAGGATGTCGTTTCTATCGGGGCTATGGTTGGAAGTTGCTTCATTAACATTAGGAAATAACCACAGAGTTTGTCAATCCTTAGAAATCTAAGCGCAAACCTTTCAGTTTTATATTTCTAATGCCTACGTTTAGATTCATACAGAAAAACAAACTATATTGAAAAGATTGAACAGCTTTATTATCATTTGCTGAATGAAATCGAAGATTCGAAGTCGTCAAACGCCATTGCGAACGAAAAATATTTCAATCATTTTAAAGAAAATCTCCGTGATCTTTGTTTAGGAAATAGATTCTTCAATCTGCTACTTTTCTTTCAGGATAACATATCGTATTTAAAGAAATTTAATTCAAAAATTTGCGATAATAAAAACTTGCATTACACTGCTATCATTTGCTGAGTATAACGCCATTGCGAACGAAAAATATTTTCAATTTTTTTAAATAAAATCTTCGCGATCTTTGTTTTTGGAAATAGATGGTACACTGCGTTGCGGTTCGATCAGAACAAACTGAAAGGGAAGTTATAAAAAAGCGATTTAAAATAGAAAATTAATTATTATCAATAGGAACAATTTTTGAATTAAATTGCAACTACATTTCAGATTATGTTCGATAAACAGCAAAGAAAATTAAAAAGATCTGCCCGGTTAATTTCTGTGTTAAGCAAATACGGCTTCAAAGATCTGTTGGCAAGAATGAATGGCGGAACTAAAGACGAAATTCCTTCCAATTCCGACGAAGTAGTTTCAAAAGGAACTGTTTACGAAAGAATCCGGCTCGTTTTGGAAGAACTGGGACCTACTTTTGTGAAGCTCGGACAGTCCTTCAGCAACAGGGAAGACCTTCTTCCGCCGGAACTTATTCAGGAACTGCAAAAACTTCAGGATAAAGTGGAAACGGTTGAAATGAACGTGGAAGAAATATTGGAAAACGAATTCAGTATTTCGGTAAAAGATCATTTTGCTCAGGTTCAGAAACTTCCTTTGGCAACTGCATCTATTGCGCAGGTTTACAGAGCAACATTAATTGATGGTACAGAAGTTATTCTGAAAATTAAAAAAGCAGAGGTTCAGTCTGTAATTGAAGACGATCTGCTGCTTATCAAAGATCTGGAAAAACTGGTCTCTTCTTATTCCGAAATAGGAGAGAAGCTCAATCTGAAGCAGGCGATTTCCACCTTTGAAAAATCTTTACTGGAAGAGGTTTCCCTGATTAATGAAAAGGAAAACATCCTGCAGTTCAGAAGAAATTTTAAAAACAGCAAAGAAACCTACGTTCCGAAGGTTTATGAAGAATTTTCTAACAATAATGTTCTTTGTATGGAATTTATTGATGGGATTAAAGTAACGGATACTGCATCTCTTTTACAATACGATATCGATCCGGTAATCATTTCCGAAACAGGTCTCCGGCTTTTTGTTTCCCAGATTTTAGATTATGGATTTTTCCACGCAGATCCTCACGCGGGAAATATTTTGGTGAAAAAAGACGGAAAAGTGGTTTTTATCGATTTCGGTGCGGTCGGAAAAATTCCGCCGAATGATAAAGAAGTCCTTGAAAATCTTATTGTAAGTTTTGTTGCCAAAAATCCGCATAAAATTGTCCGCTACCTGAAAAAAATGGCGATCAGTTATGAGATTCCGGATGAAAGAAGATTTGAAAATGATGTGGAAGATATTCTGAATTTCGTTCACAGCACCTCTCTGAAAGAAATTAATGCACAGGTTATCATCAATAAAATGAAAGATGTGTTGAAAGATAACCGTCTTCATATGCCGGATTACTTTTATCTTTTGTTTAAAGGAATCAGCTTGATTGAAGGAGTGGGAAGAACTATAAATCCGGATCTGGATGTGGTAAAAAGTCTCCATCCTTACACCAAAAAAATATTTACGAAAAAAATAAGTCCTAAAAACCTTGTAAAAACGGGATTAGACAGAATGTTGATGTTTACAGACAGTGTAGACGAAATTCCCAAAGAGCTACGCTCTGTTTTACAGAAATTAGACGAAAACAAATTCACCGTTTCCAGTGAAATCAAAAATATAGAAAAGACGAATCAACTGATAAAATCGAGTATTATCAATCTTATTCTGGCAATGGTTTTAGGCGCAAATATCATCGCAACGGCTATTGTATTTTCTTCAGAATCGGGACCCAGAATAGGAGAATTGTCTTTGGTGGCAGTTTTAGGATTTATCTTTTCAATATTTCTGGTAATTGTTATTTTACTGAGGGTTACAAGGAAGTAAAACTTTCAATTCTAAAATAAAAACCCTGCAAGTTCAGGATTTTAGCATGGACTTGCAGGATAATATGATTTTAATAATTTAAATTTTGAAATTAGTTATAGACTCTGAATTCAAATGATCCGGCTTCTCCGTAAACATCGTAGTTTGATCCGTAAGAATCTACAATATCTACGTAAATAGTATCATTATCTATTCTACCGCTTAAGCAAAATCTCTGATCTTTTCCTACTGTTTTTTGGTTTATTACACTTACCGACCAAATTTTTCCGGAAGGAAAGGCTCCGTTTAAAGTACCGATAAATTCTCCTGTGCCTTTCTTGCTCCACACAATATCTCCAACGGTATTTTCAAACACGGTGAATTTTGGCTGTGCTGTAGATTCATCAAATACCAAAGATCCTGAATAAATTTTGTATGGTTTAACCTCTTGTAAATGCTTTCTCTGAACAAAATCTGTATCACTATTGGCCGGAAATACATTAATTCCTGAAATACCTGTTCTACGGTCTATTTTAGCAATATTTGAAAGATGTACAGAGTTGATGTTTGAATTACCAATGGTTGCGGTATTGTTCCCGTTTCCTGTTGTTGCGGCTCCAATTACGATTTCATTAGTAGATGTATTCTTATCTTTAAAGCCACTTCTGTTACCTATAACAACACCTTGAAAAACATTTTTGGAATTTCCGGTTGCCTCACCTATAAAAATACTTTTTTGTGCTTCTTCTACGTTTATCCCTGCGCCATTTCCTACAGCAATTAATTCGTTCCATGTGTTGTTTTCATAAAAATTTCCTTTGAAATTTTGTAATGCATAGCAGCCTAGTATAACTGATGATCTAAGATTGGATGCATTTGGGGCAATATCCTGTCCAACTGCTGTTATTCTGTCCACAATATTATTTGCGCTTTTTAAATTGTTATACCCAACTATGGTATTAATTCTTGTTTTTCTTATATTTTCAAGATTATTATTACCAAAAACAAATGTTGTTGCAATAGAATTCGCATTTGATAAGGTGTTGGTACCAAAAATAGCATTATTAATTCCTACTGCATATTTGGGTGCAGAATTTTTACCAAAAGCAATATGATTGTCATTGCTATTTGCAGTTCTTAATTCAAGTGTAACATTATTATTAAAATCTCGTATTTCATAGATAGGAGATTGTTTTTCGTCATTTTTTATACGCTGCATAGAAACGCTTATCTCTCCTGTTATATTTGTTCCCTCTAAAGAAATCTCTAAAAAGTTATTGACATTATCGGTTATTTCAGCTAATTGATTATTTAATATCCACCAGTCACCATTTCCACTGTCAATGAGATAGATTGTTTTATATCCCCATGTTCCTGTATTGCCAATATTTGAGCTAATACTAAAAAGATAAGATTCTCCTACAGTTAAACCTTCAAAAAGTCTGTAATTTCCGGCGGGAGAATTTTTTAGTATTAACTTTTTTGTTTTTACATCATATGATGCATTGGAATTTGGCGGTGAAGAAACTAAAGAAAGATCTACATTTTCAACAGGAACTTTATTTATTTCGTCCTGAATATGATTGATAGATTTTCCCTGAATACCAAAGTATTTTTCTTTAAAATTACCTTCTACTAAAGGTTTATAATTAAAGTCTGGACTTCCGTTTCCGTAATGTTCATGAGAACCGATTAACAGGTTATGACTTGCAGGATGTCTTTTCGGGTCTTTATAAAATCCAAAACCTAACATGACATCATTATCTAAATAGGAATCATGCGTTTCGCCGGGATATTTTCCACTTGCATCGTAAATATTTCCTCCCATCACCAGGGAGTTAAATATATAACGGTAATTTCTTACATTATATCCTGTAATTACAGAACTATGTATATCGCCTGCCCAGATTAGATTTCCAACAGTGATGTTATTGGATATCATTTGCCTTAAATCAAAACCATTTGATGCTACTGCTGTTCTTTTTGGATCATTGTAAATTCCTTTAGCGTTGGCAATATTATTCCCAAAGGCTGTTATGGAATCACCAATCGGAATATCATTCAACTCATACAATGCAGTCCCGAATAAACTATAGTTTGTTCCATCAACAAAGCCTTTTCCCAATTTTGAACCGTAGGCAATTAAAGAATCATGCGCAGGGTGTTCAGGTCTGTACTCTGTATTTCCTTTAAAATCAGAAAGAATATCGGTTCCCTGTAAAATGTATCTTGAAGAATATAATTTTTCGCTCTCATCTTTGCCAATATAATTCGGTAAGACATTCCATCCTGCAATAAAAGCATCATACATTGTTTTGTTTTCATGATCTTTGTTGTTTGTAATAACTCTTCTGCCAGAGTTTGTTGTATACTGCAAATAATGATCGTTGATGTATTGTTTTGAATAGACATTTCCTGTTAATCCACTTTCAGAATTGTCTATTGTGGCAATATTTGAAGGTAACTGATTAACATTTAATTTATTTTTCCAATTTTGGACGTTCTCACTGCTTAAATTGGAAGCGTCTAATTTGGCTAAACTGTTTTCATGAGCATTAGAAGAATTAAGGTGACTATTGAACGCTTCTAAACTTGCTGTTTGATGAAAAAGTGCAGAAAGTCCTTCAATTGATGAAAGCGGAATAGATTCGCTTTTGTGAAAAAAAGAAGACCAGGATGCTGCAAATTCCTCTTCCGTAGGTGTTTTTCCTGTCTGAAACCAATATAGAATTGTATTTAAAGGTGTTGCCATTTTTTTTATATTTTGTTAGTATTTGGTTGATAGATTTTAATTTGTGATAATATTAGTAAGTGATTTTAAATTTCGGGAACATGTAATCGTCCTTTCGGATCTCAGGATAATAATTTTGTTCATCAGATAAATCGATCTTATAATTTGATTTCGAATAGAAATCTTTTGCTGTTTTTTGACAATTGGTGAGAATTTCAGCAATTTCTTGTAACTTAGTTCCATAATTTTGGTTGTTTTAAAAAAGCAAATATAAACGATATATTTCGTATAAAAAAATAAATATGCATCAAATTTCGCCTATAAAAAATAAAATTTTACAATACATTGAATATAAGGCTATTAGTAAATATAAATTTTATCAGGAAAGTGGTATTACAAGAGGGGTTTTGGATAAAGAAAGCGGAATAAGCGAAGATAATATAGCGAAATTTATCGCTTACGCGCCGGAAGTTGATCTGTCATGGCTTTTTTTAGATCAGGGAAAAATGCTTAAAAATAAAGAAATCGAAAAAACGTTTGAAATCGGTGATTTTAAAGATGATAAAAAACTCCAGCCTGAAATGGGAGAAATTTCCGGAGATAAGCATTATGATAAAGTTTTTAGTAAGCTGAAATTTGATGATGAAATAAAGATTGTTGAAAACGGAATTCCTTTTTACAGCCTGCCGGTAAGCGCAGGGAAGCTTAATGAACTGCTGGAATTAACGGAAACACCTACCGGATATATCAATTTGCCCGGAGTTCACTGCGATGCATTTTTTCCTATTGTTGGCGCTTCATTTGAGCCCTATATTAAAGCAGGAGACATAATAGGAATTAATTTTATAGATAAATGGGAAAATCTCGATCCGGATTGTATTTATTTAATTATTACTTATGATCAGAGAATGATTAAAAGATTAATGCATCATCCTGATGACAGTACATTGTTAATCTGTATCTCTCCGAATTATAAAGAATTTACGATAGACAAATTCACAATTCGGTATATTCATAAAGTAACATTTTGTGGAAGAGCAATTTAATTTATGAAAATGTAGAAAGTTTAAATGCTTTAAATGTATTTGCTTACAGAGATAGTGCAGATAAACAGAGATAATTGGTAATTCTCAAAGTATTCTTAAATAATGAATTGTATTTACAAGAAGCAGCATTTTGAGCTCTTTAAACTTACGTTGTATCAAAGGCGGAGCAATGAAATTTCTTGGGCTTTATTTCTCTCCAATGCCGAAATCTTTCATCAGCTCAAATCCGTAATTTCTTAAAGTTGAAATAATTTCGACAGCTTTTTTACCGCGTTCTGTAATGTTGTATTCAGTTCTTGGAGGAACTTCCGGAAATATTTCCTTGGAAATAAAGCCGTCTTCCAGCAGTTCTTTTAAACTTTTAGAAAGCATCCTGTCTGAAATGTGGGGAATACTGTTAGCCAATTCCGAATAACGCCATGCCTTATCCTTCAGACGCCAGAGAATAGGCATTTTATAGGTTCCGCCTATTTTGCTCAGGGCAAATTCAACAGGATTGTGAAAAAGGTGCTTATCCGAAACAAAATCAGGCATACTTACATTTTTGTTAGTTTCTTACAAAGATAGCCATTATTGATTTTCTTTTCTATTCAGAATTATCTTTGTTTCATGAAAATTAGAAATTTTAAAATCAAAAAAACAAAAAATGGAAAAAGTAAAAGAAGTAAACAGCTATGTTCATTTTCACGGAGCTCCTGTAAAAGGTAAAATTCTGATGATTGCAAGTTCGCCGAGTGTGAGTAAACAAACCAATTGGCCAATCGGTTTCTGGGCTGCAGAACTTACACATCCTTTAAGAGTTTTTCAGGAAGCAGGTTACGAAGTGGAACTGGTTTCAACAGAAGGCGGAAAACTGGAAATGGACGGTTATTCCAATCCTTTGGATGAAAGCGGTTATTCTGCACACGATGTAATTTCTTTAGGATATATGCAGCAATCTGACTTTAAAGCAATGCTTGAAAATACAAAAAAACTAACCGAAGTTGATGCAAAAAACTATGATGCGGTTTTTCTGGTTGGCGGACAGGGACCAATGTATACTTTCAGAGGAAATAAAGATCTGGAACAATTATTTGTGAGTTTTTACGAAAGCGGAAAGCCAAGCGCAGCGGTTTGTCATTCAACCACTTTATTACTGGAAGCTAAAAAATCAAACGGTGAATTGCTTGTAAAAGGAAAAACCTGGACCGGTTTTGCGGATGCTGAAGAAGAGTTTGCAGATCAGGCAGTCAGAATGAAAATTCAGCCGTACAGAATTGAAGAAGAAGCTAAAAAATTACAGGAAACAACATTTAAAGTGGCGGCTCCATTTAGTTCGTATGCTATTCAGGATGGTAATTTAATTACAGGACAGCAGCAAAATTCAGGGGCAGCAGTTGCAGAACTGGTTGTAGAACTATTAAATAGATAATGAGGTAAATTTCACTTTAAACTAAAAAAAATGAATATAGCAATTATCGGCTCCGGAAATGTTGGCGGAGCTTTGGCTCAACAATGGATAAAAGCGGGGCATACTGTTTTGGTAGGTGCACAATTTCCTTTGAGTGAAAAAAATATTTCCCTTGCAACGAAAATAGGGGAAGATCGCTTTGCCGTGATCGAAAATGCAGTAAAACAATGTGATGTGATTCTTATTGCAACACCTCCGACTGCTATTTTTGAAGTAATTGAACAGTTAGGCGATGTATCGGGAAAAGTCATTATTGATGCTACCAACGCCGTAATGAAGTCTCCGGAACCTTACAAAACAGTGTATCAGGCTTTGGCAGATAAAACCAACGCAGAAATCGTAAAATGTTTTAATACAACAGGTTTTGAAAATATGCTTGATCCGATATACAATGGTGAAGGAATCGATATGTTTATGGCAGGAGACAGCGAAAAAGCAAAAGATATTGCCAAAAAACTGGCTTTGGATTGTGGTTTCGGTTCCTGTATAGATTTTGGAAAATCTGATAAAGTAGAACTTTTGGAAAAATTTGCGCTTTCGTGGATCAATCTCGCTATTATGCAGGGTTATGGAAGAGATATGGCTTTTAAGATTATTAGAAGGTAATATCTGTAAATAATTTAAGCATGAAAGTTTAGGCTTATTTTTCTCAAAAATTAATTGTCTATCTTTGCAAAATGGAAAAACTCACTTTTGCAGATTTTGACCTTCCGGTTAAAATTCTTGATGTTTTAGCGGATCTTAATTTATTTGAACCTACCCCTATTCAGGAAAAGAGCTTAAAACCAATACTTTCCGGACGTGATGTAATGGGGATTGCACAGACGGGAACAGGAAAAACACTGGCGTATCTTTTACCGGTTCTTAAGACTTGGAAATACAATAAATCGGGAAATCCAACCGTTTTGGTGCTTGTTCCTACCAGAGAACTGGTGGTGCAGGTTTCTGAAATCGTAGAAAAACTGACGGAAAATACTACTGCAAGAGTAATCGGGATTTACGGAGGAAAAAATATCAATACCCAGAAATTATTATTTGATAACGGATGTGATATTTTGGTAGGAACTCCCGGAAGAGTAATGGATTTGGCAATCGATAATGCCATTTCTTTAAAAGAAGTCCAGAAGCTGATTATTGATGAGTTTGACGAAATGCTGAACCTTGGTTTCAGACCACAGTTGACGCATATTTTCGAAATGATGAAGGAAAAAAGACAGAATATTCTTTTTTCTGCAACCATGACGGAATCCGTTGACGAAATGTTGGATGAGTACTTTGCGAGTCCGGTTGAAATTTCACTGGCAAAATCCGGAACGCCGCTTGAAAAAATTGAGCAGACTGCCTACAAAGTAGAGAATTTCAATACCAAGATCAATCTACTGGAGCATTTGCTGAAAACCGATACGGATATGTCGAAAGTATTGATTTTCACAAACAATAAAAGAAATGCAGATCTTTTATTCACAAAAATTGATGAGCTTTTCCCTGAGCAGTTTGATGTGATCCACTCCAATAAATCTCAGAATTACAGGCTAAAAGCAATGAAAAGCTTTGAAAATGAAGAGATTAAAGGGTTGATTACCACAGATGTTATGGCGAGAGGTCTTGATATTTCAGACATTACCCACGTTATCAATTTTGAAACGCCGGATATTCCGGAGCAGTATATTCACAGAATCGGTAGAACGGGTAGAGCGGACAAAGATGGTAAAGCCATAACTTTCGTTACCAAAAAAGAAGAAACTTTAGCTCTTGACATCGAATTACTGATGGACAAGGAACTGAAATACATTGATTTCCCAGACGGAGTGAAAATAAATCCTAAAAAGATTGCTTCTGAAGAGGAAACTGTGATCATGAAAAATCCTGTAAAGGTAAAATTAAATGAAGGAGGAGGAGCTTTTCACGAAAAGAAAGCGAAAAATACCAAAGAAAACTGGGGCGGACCTTCCAAAAGAAAAGCACCTAAAAAGTTTGGGACGAACAGAGCACAGCAGAAATCAATATCTAAATCCAAAAGAAAGAAATAAAAAAAACTCCCGAATTTTTCGGGAGTTTGCTTTTTATCGGCTTAAAACCAGAACTATTTTGTCATCGATTCCGTCTCCGTCTTCATCACTGTAATCCGAAACAATATGCATTTCATTAGTCGTAAGCTTCAGAACTTCACTGGATTCGCCGTCTATAACGATTTGTTTGTTCAGCGGGTCATAAGAATAAGAAGAAGTATCTGTTCCCAGATTTTCACAATTTCCGCTCATTCCATCATCAAAAATGTTGCTTACCATTGTATTGTTCGATTTAAAATCAAATGTACTTTTTTTGTAGCAGCTTGAAGAAGGATCATTATAAATAGTACTTCCGTTTTTTCCGGAAACTGCCATTTCTCTGGAAGGCTTCCAGACTCCTACAACAGATGCATAAACATCGTCATCATCACTTTTGCAGGCTGTGAAAAGAAAACCTGCCGAAATAGCAAGAAATAAGATTTTTTTCATGGTTTAAACTAATTTTTAAGGCTGCAAAGAAAAGGAAAAAAATTATTATACCGAAAAATTATTAAAAAATTTACCAATAATAATGTATTTCAGGATGTTTCTTTTTTTACTTAAATTCGATCTTATTTTTATTTAAAATCTCCTTGAATTTTTCAAGTTTACCCTCTTCCTGCATTTTTTTATAGATATAACTTATCATAGTCTCTGCATCTGTTCTGTAAGGAGATTTTTGATTGTCATAAATTCTAAGAGCTTTTGCCATATAATCTAAAGCTTTTTCATTTTCTTTTAAAGCACTAAAATAGATGTTACCCATTCCGTAATATACTTCCGGATCTTCTGGATACATCTTATCCAGATCTTTATAAGCGTCAATAGCTTTCTGATATTCCTTTTTATAAATATAAGCTATAGGAATATTTTGTAAAGCCATTTTTCCTTTAGGATCCACTTCCAATGATTTTTTATAAGCTTCTAGAGCTTTGTCATAATCGCCTACTTTTCTGTACGTAATACCTAAATTATCCCAGGCATAAGTAAATTCAGGATCAATTTTTACAGCATTTTCATAATTCTTTATAGTTTCTTTCCAATCCTCCTTTTTTGACGCTGAAATTGCCATATTGTAAAATTCCAAAGCTTTATCATTTTTTGATAGTTTTTCAGACTTACTTTCTGCAATGTTTATAGCCTTTTTCAGACTTGAACAGTTTTTCATCAGGCTTCTTTCAATGGAGTTATAGTTTTCTCTATATTTCTCAGAATCCTTATTAGTGTCTAAATTAAGGGTTATATTCTTTTTAGTATCTGAATTTTTATTCTTTTTTGAAGATTCCTCCACTTCAGATAGTAAAATTCCAAGTTGCAGTGCAAGTGTATTTTTATCGATACATTCATGAATATCTTTAATTATAGATTTTTTTTCTTTATCAAAAAGACTTATTGAATCTACGCATTTACAAGTGTTTTCAGAGAGTTCATCGATCAGTTTTTGTTTTGTAGATTTTTCTTGTGAAGAAATTGATATGCAAAAAAGTATCGAAATTAAAATGGTTATTTGTTTCTTTATCATGGTATAGTGTTAAAAAGTTATTTCATATAAGGATTCATCACAGAAGTCCATAATCTGTAGCCTTCCGGCGTCATGTGAAGCATATCTTCCACAAATAGGTCTTTTCTTACGTTTCCGTTTTCATCCTGCATTACCTTTGTGATATCAATAAAATCTGCATTCGGTTGTTTTTTCATGAAATCGGCAATCTTTTTATTGGCTTCCTTCATTTGTGGCCACAGCTTTTCGCGGCTCGGAGAATATTTAATGGAAATATAATCTACTTCAATTTTCGGGAATTTTGCACGGATTTTTTTGTAGAATGTTTTAAATCTTTCCACTACAACATCGGCTTTCAATTTATCGTTGTCGGCAAAATCGTTCTCACCACAGTAAATGATGATCTGTTTGGGCTGATAAGGATTTAAAAGATCCTCTGCATAATTATTAAGATCCGTTAACCTTGAGCCTCCAAAACCTCTGTTGATGATGGTTTTATCCGGAAAATAATTCGCGACATCCGTCCATTTGGTAAAAGACGAACTTCCTACCAAAAGAATTGCATTTTTAGCAGGAGGATTTTCCAGATCCAGTTTCTTAAAATTTTGGATGTCCTGCCAGAACATCGGTTTTTCCTGTGCAAAAAACAGGGCAAAAGTCAGCATCAGAAATGCCGAAAAAATCTTCTTCATTGTTTTAATAATTTTAGTTGAATATTAAAATTTTCTTTTCAAGAAAAAACTCCCGAATTTTTCGAGAGTTTTCTTTTTTATCTTTTGTAGGTAATATATTCCGCATCCGGTATCGTATCGCCGTCTTGATCTATATTGCCGGACATTTGCTTTATTCTCATCTCAGAACTCGTAAGAACTACAATTCTGTATTTCACAGCACTGTTTCCTGTGTAGGTAACGGTTAAATCTTTTGTTTCAGAATTATACTCATATTTTCCTTCTACTTTTGCCACAACATTACAGTTTGTACCAGTTCCTCCATACGTTGTAAAAGAGGTGTAATAATCTGTTCTGAACTCAAGTTTATCATTCACAGAACATCCTGTAGGCGTTGTAGTACCGATTACAAATTTATCGTCTTTTCCTGATATTGTTTCTTTTTTACTGATCTTCCAATCACCTTTCATCATATCCATTTCATAACCCTGGATATCATCATCGTTACATGAAGTAAGCGCTAACGCTGAAAAGGCAAATAAAAGTAATTGTTTTTTCATTTTTACAAATTTAAGAATATGCTAAAATATAAATAAATTTGAAATATCTCTAATGAAATTAAGGTTTTTTAAACGATTGATTACAGAAAAAGCAAATTGGAACAAAAATTGTAAGAGGAAAGTTTATCCCTGTCTGGTTTATTTTTTACAGCATAGCAATAAACTTCCCTCTTCGGATCTGGAACTTTCGGCTTTTAATAGCTCATTTCCACAATTTTAGAAGCATCTTGAGGAGTCAGTTTTTTATATTCTCCCAAACCAAGCCAGTTTCTCTCAGTGAATGCTTTTTCCACTCTTTCAGCCGTTCCTTTATAAACCTCCGTATATTCAGAAAGTTTCGTGTCAATATTCAGGCTGTGGAAAAATTCTTCCAGTTTTTTGATACCCAGTTCCGCTTTTTCATCAACCGTTCCGTCTTTAATTCCCCAGACTCTTTCCGCATACTGAGCCAGTTTACCTTTCTTGGATTCAAAATTATAACGGTAATGCGATGGCGCAATAATGGCTAAAGTTCTTGCGTGATCGATCCCGAAATAAGCCGTCAGTTCGTGTCCCATCGCGTGAACCGCCCAGTCTGTAATCACACCTTTCTGAATCAGTCCGTTCAGAGCCATTGTACAACACCACATGAAATTTCCGGCTGCGTCATAATCAAATTCCTCCGCCAGAACTTTCGGAGCAGTTTCTTGTATACTGATCAGAATACTTTCAGCAATTCTTTCCTGAAGATCTGCCGAAGAAGGAGCCGTCATATACTGTTCCAAAACGTGAGTATAAGCGTCCGTTAAACCGTTAACGATCTGTCTTTGCGGAATGGATCTCACCACTTCCGGATCCAGAACCGAGAACTGAGGAAATAAACCAGGACCTCCCGAAGACAATTTTTCGTTGGTTTCTCTTCTCGAAATTACGTACCCCGAATTCATCTCAGACCCGGTTGCAGGAAGCGTAAGAACACTCCCGAAAGGTATTCCTTCCCCTTCAAAAGTTCTTACAGGTTTCGTAAGAATTTCCCACGGTTCTCCATCATAATTTGCAGCAGCGGAAAGAAACTTTGTTCCATCGATCACAGATCCGCCTCCGACAGCCAAAAGAAAAGTAATATTATTTTCTTTGATAAAGTTTAAAGCATTAATCAACACTTCATATTCCGGATTGGCTGGAACTCCGCCGAATTCATGCACTTCATGACCTTTTAAAGCTTCTTTTACCTGATCGTAAACACCATTGTTTTTGATGCTTCCGCCTCCGTAAATCATTAAAACTTTGGCATCTGCGGGGATTTCTTTTGAAATTTTAGCAATTTCACCTTTTCCGAAAAGTATTTTGGTTGGATTTTTTAGTTCGAAATTAAGCATTGTTCTTAAATTTATTTGAATTCAAAATTACGCAATACCACATAAAAACTGAGTTAATAAAGTTTTAAAATTTTAATGATTCTCTTTTATTAAAACTATTGAATTTTGTCGATTACCCATTAAAAGATCACATAAGAAGAAAATCAAAGATTTTCAAAAACTAATGTGTTCTGATATAAAGCTTAGAATCATTTTAAAATCTTATGTGACTAATAAAATTCTTGTATTTAATGTGTAACACTGTCATTTTGAGCGAAACAAAGTGGAGTCGAAAAATCTAAAATTACTTCAGACTAAGGGATTCTTCATTGCATATTGCTGCGCGAAATTCCATTCAGAATGACAGAGGAATTTAACCACAAAAGTCACAAAAGATGATAATAAAGCCAAATTTCAGAATAATAAAAGTTCTCAAAAGAATAAAAATCAGAGATTTTTAAAAACTATTGTGTGCTTTTTCTATTATGCTTGTTAGCTTTAATTAAGCCTAAGAATCTTTTGTGGCTTTTGCGGTTAAAAAAAGATATGTATTTGATCTTCAAGAGATTATTTATTGCGTATTGTTTCGCAAAATTCCATTCAGAATGACAAAAAAACAAAAAAACTTTAATAAGCTCCATTACTTTTTACCTCCAATTTTCCTGTTTTTCTATTGATTTTAATGAAAAAAGATTCTTTAGTTTCAGAATTGTTTTTAGATTTTGAAAGATACAGCGAAATGTACTGATCTTCAATTTTATATGAACTTCCCAGCTGATTGGAACTGTCAACCGTATATCCGAAAGTATTGGCAATTAAAATAGCTTCCGGAAGATTATCTACAAAACCGATAAAATCTCTTAACTGCTGTTCGTTTGAAAAGTATTTCGACCGGCTTTTTTCACAGGCTAAAATATAGGAAAAGCAATTTTCGCCGATACATTTCTGAAAAAATCCTTTTTCGGGTGCAGGATCATTCAACGTCATCAGATCAGGCATCTGGCTTTCGTAAATAATGGCTTTATCGGGATCGGGATTGTTTCTGAGAACACTCCAGTATTCGTATTTCTTATCCGGAACGATAAAAGGGTAGAGCAGTTCTGTATTATCAAGGATTTCCGGAATTTTTTTGAAGTCTGAAGGAACGGTTTTCTGGCTGAATATCAAACCTAAGCAAAGCAGTAAAACCGGAAATAATACTTTCATTCTTTTGTTTTTGCAAATGTAGCGAACAGAAATTTACTGGAAAATAATTTTGTAGTAGCCGTTCTCGTCTTTCACATCAATTCCAATGCCAGTAAAGGTGAGTTTGTTGATCTGAAAACCATCGCAGCCTCCTTTAAATTCAGATGATTGTATCGTAAAAGTGAAATTTTTAATATTGGAAGTAAAGGTATAATTTTTCGTTCCGTTGTAAGCACCCACATTTTCCAGAATAACCATATCATCATTGGTTTTCGTAAGCTGAATATTGGTCTGGTTTTTCTCCTTCACCGAATAATTGGTAAGCGTTCCGTCTGTAATCAGATTCACATCGTTGGAATCCACAAATTTAAAAGCAATCGGTTGTGGCGCATTGTAGCAATCTTCACCGCAGGCGGAGAAAAGGAGAAGGGGAAGTAAAAATAGGAGTATTTTTTTCATGGGATTCAAATTGGTGTAGAATGTAAAATTACAAATTTATTACAGAGTGAAAAGTTTAATTTATTTTAGAAGCTTATTCTGAATCAATTTCATACTGATTGTTTACTTTTGCTTTCAACTTATCTACAAAAGAAATCGCAATTTCATCATCACTAAAAATATTATATGAGGAAAGAATATCATGAGTGCACCATCTGATTTTCCAGTTGTTATCTTTGGTCATCGTTAAAATTTTTTGAATAATTATATTACTTCTACTGATATCTTCTTCTTCCAGCCACGCATTTATTAGATTAAGTGCTTTCAGCCTGATTTTATCATTTTTGTTACTAAGTTCTTTATACAAATAATCGATTATTTTTCGTGGAGACTGAGATGGTTCAAGCTCATATAATATCTCATCTAAAATAGTGAAGATACTATTAGAAGCAGGACTTTTTTTAGTGATTTCAAAAAGTCTTATAAATTCATTATCAAGAAAGTCTTTCCAGTCTTCAGCGTTTTCAGATAATGCATAATAAATAGAATCCAGATTGGTTTCCTCAAAATTTGTAATGCTTTCGCAATAAGACTTCAATTCATCTGGATTATTTTTAGCTAAAACTCCAATGTTATCAAGATTTTTCTGAAGTTCTTTTTCATCAAGAGAAAATAGATCATCAATTTTTGGAATACTCTCAAAAGCTGAAAAGTCTTTTTCAGGCATTTTTTTGAAACTGCTTCCAAAATTTGGTTTTAGAAAGCGATTTTTATAAAGTTTCAAATATTGCTCAATAAAATAATCAGGAGTGTCTAAATTATCTATTTTAAATTCAATTTTCTTATTTTTATGATAAAGGGAAAGATACTTCACTTCAGTTTCATACTTCGAATATTCTGTAACTTCTTTTTTGATGAGTATTTTTTCATTTTTGATATTACTCCATATCATGTATTCATGATTTAGTTGAATTCCATTATTGCTAATTATTAAAATGTTTTTCGCCGAATATTTTTTAATTACTTTTATAATTTTGATACTATAGCTAATAATAAAAAAAGCGCTAATACCAATCATAAAATAATCACCTCTTTTATATTTTGTATAGTCTAACCCTGCAAGTTTAATAAAATACATTCCGAGAATAATAAATACCAAATATCCAATGACACTAATTGCCAAAGATAGTTTTGAATAATTAATATTGGCTTCACTAAGAAGACTATTATCATCCATAAAAACATTTCTATTTTTATGATAAATATTTTCCGAAACAGCACATAATGCACATATCAAAGAGCCAAGAGAAGGAATAATTGTAAAAAAAAGATCTTGCTTAGAAAAAAAGATGGCAACTATTAAACAAATAATTGTCAAAATACAGAATAATGCAGTCCCAAATTTTTGTTTTATCATGTGTTTTTTTAATTCTTGCGAAGATACATTTTAAAGCTAAATCTCTTTTATTTTGTAAAAAATATTTATAAAAATTAAGCAAAATCCCATTTGAATTCCACCCAAAATCCCCTACATTTGTTATTATGATACACGACCAACGCGCAGAAAAATTCAGGCAGATCGTGGAAAATAAGTTCCAGATCTACAATTCATTGTTTATGAGCCTGCCTTATGATAAAATGACGAATATCGGGATGCTGCTTCCGTTCCTTTGTGAAGAAAGCAAAATCGGCTACGAAGCCGGAAAAACGCCTGAAGAAATCGTTGAAGAATTCTTTAAAAATCATACCGATCTGCAGACTGAAGAACAGAAAACAGAACTTCTTTTCAAAATTATCCAATATATTGAAAGACAGGTAGTTTTGTTTGATAGTATTGAGGATGCTGCATTTCCGAACCTGCATTCCGAAAGTGATAACGGAACGGTAACCAATATGTACGAACGTTCGCTTCAGGATCATAAACTCGAAAAAGTGCGTGAAAAACTGAAAGATTTTGCCATCAAAATCGTGTTTACGGCGCATCCTACACAGTTTTACCCGAATTCTGTACAGAGAATTCTTCACGATCTCAGAAATGCCATTACAACCGATTCTATCACGAATATCGATATGCTTTTGCAGCAGTTGGGGAAAACACCGTTTGTCAATAAAGAAAAACCGACTCCGATTGATGAAGCGTTGAGCATCATTTATTATCTGAGATACGTATATTACGATACCATCGGAGAACTTTTCACGAAAATAAAAACGACATTCGAAAACGACCATTTTCATTTGCATGAAGATCTGATCCAGCTTGGTTTCTGGCCCGGAGGAGACCGTGACGGAAATCCTTTTGTAACAGCAGAAGTCACGAAAAGAGTGGCGGAAGAACTGCATACTGCAATTTTAAAAGCCTATTACAACAACCTGAAATCGGTTCGAAGAAGATTGAGTTTCAGAGGTGTTTCGGAGGTTTTAACAAAACTGAGCAACGAACTGTATTCCGCGATTTTCAGAAATGAAAAAATTACGGTAGATGATATTATCAAAAGACTGGAAGAAGCCCAAAAAATCCTCGTGGAGCAGCACAATTCATTGTTCCTTGATCAGTTGGTGAATTTCAAAGACCGTGTGAAGATTTTCGGGACACATTTTGCGACTCTGGACGTTCGACAGGACAGCAGAATCCATCAGAAAGTGATTGATGAGGTTTTTGCTAAAGTATTCGGAGCCAATGATGCGACGCACGAAGAAAAATTCAATAAGATAATTCAGGTTACTGAAAAAGTAAATCCGGATGATTTTAAAGATATTGTAAAAGATACTTTGCTTACGGTTTCCCAAATTTCAGAAATCCAGCAACTGAACGGATTGAGAGGAATGAACCGGTATATTATTTCCAATTCCGATGCGGTAAAAGATGTAATGAATGTGTATGCGTTTTTCAAAGTCTGCGGTTATCAGGAAGATAAAATCAATATGGATATCGTTCCGCTTTTCGAAACAATGGAAGGTCTTGCTAACGCAGAAAATGTAATGAACGAATTGTACCAGAATCCTGTTTACAAAAGGCATCTGGAAAGAAGAGGAAATCAGCAGACCATTATGTTAGGTTTCTCGGACGGAACTAAAGATGGCGGTTACCTGAAAGCGAACTGGGAAATTTATAAAGCCAAAGAAGTGTTAACGAAACTTTCCGAGCAAAACGGAATTAAAGTAGTGTTCTTCGACGGTCGAGGCGGTCCTCCCGCAAGAGGAGGCGGAAAAACCCACGATTTCTATGCTTCACAGGGGAAAACCATTGCGAATAATAAAATTGAATTAACGATTCAGGGACAGACGATTACGAGTATTTTCGGAAATAAAGAACAGGCAAAATATAACTTCGAACAGCTTTTAACAGCCGGTGTGGAGAATGATGTTTTCAAAAATGCGAAAAAAGAACTTACAGAAAAAGAAAGGGCGTTAATTATCGAACTGGCTGAAATCAGTTATCAAAAATATTCCGATCTGAAAGCGCATCCTATGTTTGTTCCTTATTTGCAGGAAATGAGTACGCTCGAATATTACGGAAAAACAAATATCGGAAGCCGTCCGTCGAAAAGAGGAGGCGGAAGTGAGCTTAAATTTGAAGATTTAAGAGCGATTCCTTTTGTTGGATCATGGTCGCAGTTGAAGCAGAATGTTCCGGGATTCTTCGGATTCGGTTTTGCAATGCAGCAGCTTAAAGAACAGGGACGATTTGATGAGGTAAGAGAATTGTACAAAGGTTCGGATTTCTTTAAAACGTTGGTTTTAAACTCGATGATGAGTATGAACAAGACGTATTTTCCTTTGACGTATTATATTAAAAACAACCCGAAATTCGGTGCTTTCTGGAATGTTCTGTTTGATGAATACAATCTTTCCAAAAATATCATGCTGGAATTAACTGGCTTTAAAATGCTTCAGGAAGAAGATCCGCTTTCCAGAAAATCGGTGAAAATCCGCGAGAGAATCGTTTTGCCTTTGCTGAGCATTCAGCAATATGCATTAATGAAAATTCAGAAAGGAGAAGGCGATCTGGAAGCATATGGAAAACTGGTGACGCGTTCTTTATTCGGAAATATTAATGCAAGCAGAAATTCGGCTTAATAATAAATAATCCGTGTGTCATTCTGAATGCAGTGAAACGGAATGCAGAATCTATAAACATTTTGCTTAGATTTTACTGAATGATGATTTGCAATTAGATATCAGGCTTCGGCTTCGCTCAGCCTTCGGGAATAATAAGAAAACCTCTCGCATTGAGAGGTTTTTCAGTTTATTCTTTTATGAATTTTTCGTAGTAAATTTTATCCTTCGTCTGGATTTTCAGGTAATAAACACCTTTTGCAAAATCTTCGACTTTTACAGACTTTTGATTATTGGTTTTTGTAATGAATCTTCCTAAGTTATCGTAAACTTCCAAAGATAAAACATCACTTTCCGAAGCCACATTCAGAATATTTTTAACAGGATTCGGAAAAATGGCAATATTATTTCTTTTTACCAGTTCCGAAGTGCTTAAAACGTTATTGTAAAGACCTCCGAAATTTAAAATTCCAAATCCCATCTGATCGGTATGATTCGGATAAAGTGATGCGTTCTGTCTTAATTTATCCCTCATTAAATCTCTGTTCATGGTAGGAAAAGCCTGAATAAGACAGGCGACTCCTCCCGCAGCAATGGGAGTGGCAATGGATGTTCCGTTAACTGAAATGGTTGAATTATTATTGATAACACTTGTTGCAGCGGTTCCTCTTGCACTTGCATCGGGTTTTACAACGCCCGCAGAATTCGGACCGAAAGATGAGAACGTGGAAGAAGCTCCTGAAGAATCTACGGCTCCGATGGTAAAGACTTTTGCATTATCTGCCGGAGTTAAAATGTAATGCCATGTCTGAGCTCCTGAATTTCCTGCCGCGAATAAAGTTAAAATTCCTTTGTTGACGGCAATTTCTGCACCTCTTGCGATAAATGAAGTTGTTCCGTTCATATTGGCGTAAGTATAGTTGTATTTCGGATCATCAAAAGTAGCATAGCCCAGAGATGTTGTAATCATATCCACTCCTTTACGGTCGGCTTCTTCTGCAGCTTCAATCCAGTACAGTTCTTCTTCAGGAATTTCGATTGCAGCATTTTCACTTCGGTAAAGATAAAAATCGGCATCCGGTGCGGAACCTACAAAAGTATCCTGAATGTAACCTCCCATTGCACCCAAAATAGCAGAACCGTGATTATTGAGTGAAGTATTGTAAATGTCTGTTCCTTTAGCCACAAAATCATATCCGCCTTTGATGTGTCCGTTCGTCCATAATCTTGAATAGGCAGAACCTGTATTTACGTAAGGAAATCCAGAATCAATTACCGCAATGGTAACTCCGGTTCCTGTGTAGCCTGCTAGATGGAGGGGGCGAAGATTGATCTGGTCGATCTGTGCAGAACCAGAACCATAATCAAAAGTGGTTAAATTTTTATTCGCCTCGTTGATTGGATTGTCCCATTTATTCTGATGACTCATTTTTGTTCCTCCTGACGAATTTCTTGCAAAACTTTCTACAGACAGTACATAATTCTGTGCCTGAAGCATGGTGATCTGAGCCGGTGTTGCATTCACGGCGACACCATTCAGCCATTTTGAATAATCGGTTACGGTGAATCCTAAATTCTGAATATTGGTAATGTAAGCCGGTTCTATCGGAGCATCCTGATCATTCAGCGTAATTCCTAACGAAGTACGTCTGTTAAGGGATTTTTGAGATAATTCTGATAACGGATTTGCATAGAATGCAGCCTTGTTCGGTTTGTCTTTAAAAAATACAAAAACAAGCGATGTCTGTGCAAAACTGACAGAGTAACCTGCTAAAAGACAAAAAAGTAAAGTTTTTTTCATGTATTTATTTTGTATAAAGATAAAACAAAATCAATAAAATTTTTGAAGGGATTTTAAATTCCTTATTTTTACAGAAATATTTATTTATGAAAAAGATTCAAATGGTTGACTTACAAAGTCAGTATTACAAGATAAAAAATGATGTGGATAATGCAGTTTTAAATGTAATGGATTCAGCGGCTTTCATTAACGGTCCTGAAGTAAAGTCTTTCCAGAATGAATTAGAGTCTTATTTGGACGTAAAACATGTTATTCCTTGTGCAAACGGTACAGATGCACTTCAGATTGCTTTGATGGGTCTTGATCTGAAGGAAGGTGATGAGATCATTACGGCAGATTTTACTTTTGCGGCAACGGTGGAAGTTATTCATTTGCTTAAACTTAAATCGGTTTTGGTAGATGTGGATTATGATACTTTCACCATTTCAACGGAGGCGATTAAAAAAGCCATTACTCCGAAAACAAAAGCGATTATTCCGGTACATATTTTTGGGCAGTGCTCGAATATGGAAGAAATTTTAAAAATTGCTGAAGAGCATAATTTATATGTAATTGAAGACAATGCACAGGCAATCGGTTCCGAATTCACTTTTTCGGACGGAACTGTAAAAAAAGCAGGAACCATGTCTACGGTGGGAACTACTTCTTTCTTTCCTTCTAAAAATTTAGGATGCTATGGAGACGGTGGAGCAATTTTCACGAATAATGATGATCTGGCGCACCGTTTAAGAGGAATTGTAAACCACGGAATGTACCAAAGATATTATCATGATGAGGTTGGCGTAAATTCAAGATTAGACAGTGTTCAGGCTGCTATTTTGAGAAAAAAACTTCCGCATCTGGATAATTATAATGAAGCGAGAGGAAGAGCAGCAGATTATTATGATGAAGCTTTTGCCGGACATGAACATATTTTAACACCAAAAAGAGCGGAATATTCTACTCACGTTTTCCACCAGTATACTTTAAGAATTCTGAACGGAAAGCGTAATGATTTGCAAAAATTCTTAGCTGAAAAGGAAATTCCGGCAATGATCTATTATCCGGTAGCATTAAGAAAGCAAAAAGCCTATTTTCAGGAAAGTAACGACGCTGATTTTGTAAATACCGATAAATTATTAGATCAGGTAATTTCTCTTCCCATGCACACGGAACTGGATGATGAGCAGCTGAAGTATATTACGGATGCGGTGTTGGAGTTTATGGGGGAATGAGATAAATGGAAAAGAAGGTTTTTAAATATAAATTTGTTTATTGGATCGCTATTTTAACTAATATTATTTTTTGTATTGCATTTGGATTTGGTCTTTACAATAAAATAATAAGTAATTTGCTTTTTGATATATATACAGCATTGATATTCATAATTGAAATACTTTCTTTTCAATCATTGATTTTATTAGTTAAGAAGAATAAAATATCAGTTTTAACTTTTTCGATATCACTAATTTTGATTTTTTTAATTATCACTTTTGGTATTTCTAAAAAAATCTTTTTGGGAGATTTTGGAAATAACGATATGGATTATATTATGACTCCAATTGTTTACTCAATATTGTTCGGGCTGCAGTTCTTAATAATAAAATATAGATTCAAAATTGATTATCTTCAGTTAGAAATTAATCAAATAGGAGAAAATCAAGATTAAAAAATAATTAAATGGCAATACTCGTAACAGGAGGTTTAGGATATATCGGCTCGCATACAGTTGTTGAGCTTCTGAATAGCAATTTTGAGGTTGTTATTGTAGACGATTTATCTCACTCCGAGAGATTTATATTAAAAAATATTGAGGAAATTACAGGAAAAAAACCTATTTTTTATCCTTTCGATCTAAAAAGAAAAGAACTTTTAACGCAGGTTTTTGATGCTCATGAAATTGACGGATGTATCAACTTTGCGGCATTCAAAGCGGTGGGCGAAAGTCAGGTAAAACCTGTTGATTACTATGAGAACAATTTGTTTTCGTTAATCAATATTCTACAGGAATTTAAAGAAAGAGGAATTTCAAACTTTATTTTCAGCTCTTCCTGTACGGTTTACGGACAGGCGGATGAAATGCCGATCCACGAAAATACTCCGTTAAAAATGCCTGAAAGCGTTTACGGAAAGACAAAACAGATGGGAGAGGAGATCCTGATTGATTTTGCAAAAGCATATCACCGCAAAATTTCTTTATTAAGATATTTCAATCCAATCGGAGCGCATCCTTCAGCAAAAATCGGGGAGTTACCTATTGGAGTTCCGAATAATTTAGTACCTTACGTGATGCAAACTGCGGCAGGAATCCGTGAAAAACTAAATGTTTGGGGAAATGATTATCCTACCGAAGACGGAACAGCAGTTCGTGATTATATTTATATTGTAGATTTGGCTAAAGCCCATGTTGCATCATTGAAAAAATTAATGGCAGACGATTCTGATCATGCTGTGATTGATATTTTTAACTTAGGAACAGGAAAAGGTTCATCGGTTCTGGAAGTAGTAAAAGCTTTCGAAACAGCAAATGACGTGAAAGTTCCTTACCAGATCTGCGACAGAAGAGAAGGAGATATTACCATTGCATATGCAAACGTAGATAGAGCCCAAAAAGAGCTTAACTGGAAGTCTGAAACGTCTCTGGAAGAGGCATTAAGAACAGTTTGGCAATGGCAGAAATATTTAGAGACAAGAAACATTTAACAATTTGTACAAAGAAGAATTTATTTATATGAAAACACAAAGAATAGGCATTACGTTTTCGTCATTCGACTTGCTTCACGCAGGACATATTAAAATGCTTGAAGAAGCAAAAACAGTATGTGACTACCTTATAGTAGGTTTGCAGATTGATCCCTCTCATGATCGTCCAACCAAAAATAAACCGACTCAGACCATCGTAGAAAGATATATTCAGTTGAAAGCAGTAAATGCTGTTGATGAGATTATTCCTTATTACACAGAGGAAGATCTTCTGGATATTTTAAAATCTTTCGTAATTGATGTAAGAATTATCGGGGACGATTATTTAGACAGAGATTTCACCGGAAAAAAATATTGTGAAGAAAAAAGAATTGAGATTTTTTACAATAAAAGAGATCACAGGTTTTCTTCTAGCGATTTAAGAAAAAGAATTTACGAAGCCGAACTTCAGAAACTGGAAAGAGCAGAAGCTGCAAAATAAAAAAATCCCGAATTTAATTTCGGGATTTTCTGTTTGTATGAAAGGCGGATTACATTGGTCCTCCTTGCTGATCGTCTCCGGTTGCATTGGAGTTGATGTCTTTTTTACGTTTCGGCTGCTCTACTTTTTCGTTTCCTTGCTTGAATCTGTAGGTCAAAGATAAAGCAAATTGTCTTGGCTGCCATTGCATATAAGAATCTCTGCTGAATCCAGGTCCGTAAGATGTAGATTGCATTGCTCTGGTATTGAAAATATCCTGAATGTTGAATGAAATCGTTCCGTCTCCTTTCCAGATGGTTTTTGAAGCTCCAAAATTCAGAGCATACATATCTTTTCTGTCAACACTCTGTGTTTTTTGTCCTCCTCTGTAGAAACCCTGAAGCTGAAAGCTTAATGTTTTATCAACTTTAATGGTAGAAGTAAGTCTTGCTCTTACGGCTAATCCACTTCCTTCAAAAGAAAGAGGTTCGCTTATTAAAGCCGGATCAAAGAAAACACCTTTCGTATTATATCCGAAAATATCTACATTTCCTAAGAATTTCAGCCATTTTGTAGTATCCCAGTTGAAGTTTAAATCTAAACCGAATCTGTCATCGCTTCCAACGTTTACAGGCTTGGTATGGAAAACCGTGGTCGGAACATTATTAATTAATTCCTGTTTGTTGTATGTTACAATCTTTACATCATCAGTCTGATGTCTGAAATACAATGTTGGATTGATCGTAAATTTACTTTTTGAAATGCTGTATCCTAACTCGTAAGAATCTACATAAGAAGGATTCAGATCGATATTTCCGTCAAAAATATTCTGATTATCGCTATAGCTTGGGTTAGGAATCAAAAAGAAAGATCTCGGTCTGTCTATTCTGCGGGAATAGTTTAACAAAAACTGATTGTCTTTTGCGATTTCATAACTCAAAAATACACTTGGGAAAAGATTGTTGTAGTTCTTCTTTGTTTTCTGTGTATCGTCCGACATATTCAGATAATCAATATCAATAGTAGAATACTCATTTCTCAGACCTAACTGATAACCAAGATTACCAATTTTGCTTTTGAACTGAACATAACCTGCATTGAACATTTCTTCATACTTTGCATTGTATGTGTAATCATCAAGATAAAGCATGAATGGCAATGTAGATGTTTTCTGCATTACAAGGTTCTGATAGTTGTTGTTATTAACATCTATTCTGTAACCCGCTTCTAATTTCGAGTTTTCACCTATTGGAAGTTCATAATCTGCTTTACCGATTAATGTTTTATTCTTTGTTTTTTGATCAATATTATTTTCTAAATCAAAAAAGCTGTTTTGAGTCTGGTAAATATAACTTCCATTATTGGAGCGATTACTCTGTAAACTCAATGATAAGGATAAATTATGTCCCTTATCGTTAAATTTATGATCTAATCCAAAATCTCCCTGAAACGCAAGGTTATCGTTGGTTCCAATACTGGTTCTGTTTCTTGTCGTAATTGCGTTACTGAAAGAATAATTGGTATAATCGATATTTCCGGTATTGGTTCCGTCAAAAGTTCTTACGGTTCCCGAAGCGTTGATTGAAGTTTTGTCGGTAAGATCTACAACTAAACCTCCGGTTGCGTTATAGTTATCATTTTTGCTTTTAGAAATCGATTCGTTATGCGTTTCTCTGAAATCTCCTGTAGAAAGATAAGCATTGTTTCTTTGGGTATTTTTAGATTCTCTGTAGCCACCGCCTCCATTAAGAAACCAGGTAAATCTTCCCTTTCTCCAGCTTAAATTGGTATTAAGGTTTGTTTGTGGTAAATATCCTAAAGTTCCGGTAACACTTCCGTTGAAGCCTGTTTTCTTATTTTTCTTAAGAATAATATTTAAGATACCTGCTGTTCCGCTTGCCTCAAATTTTGATGAAGGGTTGGTAATTACTTCAATTTTCTCGATCTGATCTGCCGGAATACTCTGCAAAGCATTAGCTCCGTCATCAATCCCCAGAAGGGCAGAAGGTTTTCCGTTGATCAAAAATTTTACGTTAGAACTTCCTCTCATAGAAACTGTTCCGTCTGTGTCTACAGAAACCGAAGGAACGTTGGAAAGGACATCCTGAAGATTTCCACCTTTACTTACAATATCCTGAGACGGATCATATGTTCTTTTATCCAGTTCCACCTTGTAAGGCTTTGTAGCCTGAGCGGTGATCACAACTCCCTGAATGTCTCCGGTTTTCAGATTGGTAGCACTCTTTTCAGGGTCGATTGATAAAGCACCGATGTTTCCTGCCGCAGTAATTTGTTTGTTAACTACACTTTTCTGGTAATCGATTGCTTCAATAGTAATATCATAAGCTCCCGGAACAAGATCAAACTTGTACTGACCTTTTTCGTCGGTAAGCGTAGCATCACTGAACTGTTTGTTTGCCTTGTTACTGAAGGTAACAGAAGCATAAGGAACGGGCTGGTTGTTCTTGCTGACAACCGACCCGGAAATACCGACCTTCTCCTGTGCAAAAGCCAATGCCGCTGCCGAAAGTACAAAAGTAAGCCCTAAGGTTTTCTTTGTAAAAATGTTAATGATTTCCGTCTGATTCATAAGGTATTTTTTGTGTAAAATCGTGAAAGATTTTGCTTAATATTATGAAATTGTTAATGTGTTTAAATTTCAGAATATTAAGTTTAATTTATTATTTGTAAGGTATATGTCGAATTAAAAAGCCAAATGTTAGTTATAGAATTGTTAAAAAAAAGTTAATATGATTATTATTTTATATTTTTTGAATTCAGCCAGTCCTGATAAGCTTTGGCATTAATAGCATGTTGCTCTGCACTCGCTGTAAACTTGTGGTATCCGAATCTCGCAGGATCGGCACACATAAAAATATAATCGTTTTTTTCTGCATTCAGTACGGCATCCACAGAATTTTTATCTACCACACAAATAGGTCCCGGAGGAATTCCTTTATTAGCATACGTGTTGTATGGCGATGGAGTAGACAGATGCTTATAAAAAACCCTTTTGATCTGCTCCTTAAAATTCGTTTGCTTATTGATTGCATAAATTACTGTGGGATCAGATTGAAGCTTCATTCCTTTTTTATAACGGTTAAGATACAATCCTGCAATCGTTTTCTGTTCGTCCTTTTTTCCTCCCGATTCCTTGTACACAATAGAAGCTAAAGCATAAATCTGATCTCTTGTTAAACCGGATTGCTGTTCTTTAGATTTTCTTTCGTTGTTCCAGAATTCATTGTACTGATCATCAAATTTTTTGAAAAATTCTTTCGGAGTTACCGTCCAGAAAAAATTGTACGTATCAATAAAGAAATACTTTTTTAAATCTTCCGCATTGTTATATCCTTTTTTGGCAGCAATCGAATTGAAATCATTCACAAATTTTAAAGAATCTACTTCTGTTTTTTTTGTTACTTTTCCAATCATCTGATAAACATCCCCAAAATCACCAATTCTGAAACTGTTCTCACTTTGATTTCCGGCTTTGATCATATTAACCAAATTCGCATTCCCTAAACCTTTCTGAAAATGATAACGTCCCGGTTTGAAATACTTGTCAAGATCCTTTTCTTTCGCAACAGCTTCAAAAGCTTCTTTATTGTCAACATATTTCGCCGCAGAATCAAGGATTTGTTTAAAATTCGCTTGGTGAGGAATCAAAACATATCCGTCTTTTTCGATATTATTACCGTAATATTTTCTGTAAAATTTAAATCCAAAAAATCCGCCTGCTACAAAAACAAGCAGGATGATGATAAGAATAGCTTTCTTCATTTAAATGGTGATTAAAAGTTTTGCTTTTTTAAATAAGGTCTATTTTACCTCTAAAAACCTGCTTTGCAGGACCTTCGAGCCAGATATTCTGAAAAATGTTTCCGTTTTTTTCAGCATATACTTTCAGATTTCCGCCCAAAGTTTTAACTTTTACAGAGATTAGATGGTTATTTTGCAGAAAAGTTAAAGCCGAAGCTGTAACTCCGGTTCCGCAACTGTATGTTTCGTCCTCAACGCCTCGTTCATAGGTTCTTACGAAAATCTCATCATCCGAAATTTTTTCCATAAAATTCACGTTGATGCCTTTTTCTTTATAATTTTCAGAATTTCTGATGCTGTTTCCTTCCGCAAAAACGTTGTAGTTAATGATATCTTCTACATATTTTACGTAATGCGGCGAACCTGTATCCATCACCGTATCCTCTCCGTCATTGGAAATGGTAGTAACATCGCTCATTTTTAATTTTACAATTCCATTGTGGATTTCGGCAATATGTTCCCCATCGATAGCGGTAAATTTGCAGTTGCCTTCAAAAATATCAAGGAAAAAAGCAAAAGCTACGGAACATCTCGCTCCGTTTCCGCAAAAGCTCTTAGAACCGTCTGAGTTGTAATAATCGACTTCAAAATCATACCCTTTCGCGGTGTTTATTTTGATAAGTCCGTCTGCTCCGATCCCGAAACGGCGGTCGCAAAGTTTCTGAATATTTTCAATGGAAAGATCATCCCATTCTCCGGAACGATTGTCTATCATTACAAAATCGTTTCCTGTACCCTGATATTTATAAAATTCCATATTTCTTAATAGAATGTTTGTTTTAAAAATTGAAACTGCAAAATTACTATAATTAAAACGAAAACGAACAGTGTTAGCTGTCCGTTTCCTTATTTATAATGGTTTTATCTGAATCCGCCTCCGCTTCTCGTTGGTTGAGGAGAAGTTGTCTGCGGTTGAGGAGTCGAAGCTCCCGAACTGTTTCTGAATCCTCCGCTGTTTGAACTCGTATTGCTTCCGGAATTATTTCTGAAACCACTGTTTGAATTGCTGTTCCCCGAATTATTTCGGAAACCGCCGTTGTTTTGAGGTCGTGGAGTTGTTGTATTCTGCTGTGGATTTCTGAATCCGTTATTCGGTCTCTGGTTGGTATTCTGTCCGTTGTTCGGTCTGAAACTTCCGTTCGAACTTCCGTCGTTTACACCGCCTCTGAAACCGTTATTAGGTCTTGCAGAAGTCGTTCCGTTCGATCCCGATCTTCTTTCAACATATACTTTTCTTCTGGAGTTATTATAATTCTGGTAATAATAAGGCATTCCGTTATCATAATAATACGTGTAGTCGTTTCTGTAATAATATCCGTCATTTCCCCAATATCCGCCATTTCCGTAATATCCTTGAGGCGCATAATAATATCCGTTGTCATAATAAGGATCTCCGTAATTATTGGCATAAGGATCCGAATATATCGCGCAGGAAGTTAAACTTGCCATTGTAATTAAGCTGAATGCTATTTTAAATAAATTTTTCATGTTTTTAAATGTACTTTTTTTCTTTATAACTTTTTTTCCAACTGGCGTATCCCTGGATCGCCATAAATGTAAATACCAAATATTGAACCGAAGTGATTCCGAGTTCCTTATAAATCATCATCGGAATGCAGATAAAATCTCCTATGATCCAGAAAATCCAGTTCTCTATGCGTCTTTTCGCCATAAACCACATCCCCACCAGAAAAATGGAAGTCGTAATCACATCCATCCAGTTTCCCCAGTCCAAATGATCCAAGCCTAAATCTACACCTTTCATGGAAAACTTATTGTCAATATAAGGCTTGAAATAATACACTACCGTTACTAAGATTAAACTTAAGACGAAAAGTAAAATTCCGTACAGCCATTCTTTTTTGGATGCCCAGCTTACTTCCACATGAACGTGATCCTGGGAACTTTTTCCCCACAGAATCCATCCGTAAACACTCATTACAGTATAATAAACATTAATCATACAGTCTCCGAGCAACCCGAAATTAAAAAGAATATACACATAAATTAAAGTTGAAACAATTCCTGTAGGATAAACCCAGATATTTTTTTTAATTGAAAAATAAACACTTAAAATTCCGAATACCGTAGCTGAGAATTCCAGCAAAATCTGCGTGAGAGAGGCGGTTTCATAGGGTTTTATGAAAAGATCGTATACATTCATGCGGTCAAAAATAAATAAAAAAACACTTACTTTGCAATGATTTAAATATTATGAAAATCAGATTTTTAAGTTTCATAATTTAAAATTAACAAGGAAAAATTATTAATAAACGTTAATGTTTCTAAATTTTTTATATTTTCGTAAATCTTTAATAAATAATAAAATATGTCTAAAATTTGGACCAAAAAACCGATGAGTGCTTTCGAAAATGATATGAAAAGCAGTCAGCTCAAAAGAGTACTCGGTAAATGGAGTCTTACAGCTATCGGAATCGGGGCTATTATTGGTGGAGGAATTTTCGTACTTACAGGAACCGGAGCGTATTATCATGCGGGACCTGCATTGGCTCTTTCCTTCATTATTGCCGGAATTGCTTGTGTATTTGCAGCGTTGTGTTACTCAGAATTTGCATCTATTCTGCCTGTTGAAGGTTCAGCGTATGCGTATGCGTACGGAACTGTGGGAGAAATATTTGCATGGATCATCGGTTGGGGACTCATCCTCGAGTATGCGATGGGATCTATGACAGTAGCCGTTTCCTGGTCGGGATATTTTAATAAGTTGTTAAAAATGTTCGGTCTTCATCTTCCGGATTACCTTACCTCAGATCCAGCAAGTTATTCAGGAGAAGGTTTTTCAATGAATTTACCGGCATTCCTTATCGTAATTTTTGTAATCTCTATTCTTATCAAGGGAACTAAAGAAGCGGCTAAAGCAAATAACCTTATCGTAATCATGAAGGTTTCTGCGGTTCTTTTCGTGATTATTGCAGGAGCATTCTTCATTAATGCAGATAACTGGAATCCTTTCATTCCTGCTGCTACAATGGTAAAAGAAGGAGAAAATCTTAAAGAAGCGTATGGAATTCAGGGGATTATTTCCGGAGCGGCAGCAATTTTCTTCGCGTATGTAGGTTTCGATGCCGTTTCTACACAGGCTGGAGAAGCGATCAACCCGAAAAAAGATGTTCCGTTTGCGATCATTGTTTCACTTTTGGTTTGTACAGGATTATATATTTTGGTATCTCTTGTTTTAACAGGGATGATGCATTACTCAGACTTCAATCCACAAGGAAAATATCCGGACGCAATTAAAGCACCTGTAGCGTATGCATTCGAAATTGCAGGACAGGGTTGGGCTGGATACATCATCACGATTGCAGCAACTGTAGGTTTGATTTCTGTATTGATGGTAATGATCATGGGACAATCCAGAATTTTCCTGGGAATGTCTAAAGACGGTCTTATTCCTAAAATGTTCAGCGATGTTCATCCTGTAAGAAAAACACCGGCTAAAAGTTTAATGCTTTTAGGAATCATTATCGCTACTGTAGCAGCGTTTACACCAATCAGTAAACTGGCGGATATGACGAGTTTCGGTACTTTATTCGCATTTACAATGGTTTGTGTTGCGGTTTGGATCTTAAGAAAAAAAGAACCGAATATGCCAAGAACATTTAAAGTTCCTGCACTTCCTGTAATCGCAACATTAGGAATCTGCATCAACCTTTATCTGATCTGGAACTTAAGCCACGAAGCAAAATACCTTTCTATGGGTTGGTTAGCGCTTGGTGTAGTCATTTACTTTACCTATAGTTTAAGAAACAGTAAACTTCACAAAGTGGGTTATGGCGAAACGTTCAAAGCAGAGCAGGAGCCGTTAGAAAAACCTGATTTAGATTAAAATTTTATAAATAGATCAAATAAAATCCACAGAATTCTGTGGATTTTTTATTTTTGTGAATATGAAAAAGCTTTTGCCACTTTTACTTTCATTCTCCGGAATTTTTACTTTTTCTCAACAGATCGAAAGTTCAGAAACAATTTTAAACGATAAAATCAGCATCAGAGCTATTGAAATCTACGACAACAAAGTCTGGTACAGCGGAACGGACTCCAAGTTTGGTTATGTTGATCTGAAAAATACAGACATTCAGAAACAGATTAAATTATCTGAAAAAAAATTGCAGTTTCGTACTCTGGGACAGGATAAAAAGGCTTTTTATGCCATCAATATCGAAAGTCCCGCTGAATTTTTTAAGATCGATAAAAAAAGCTTGAAATATGAAGTGGTATTTAGAGATACTGTGAAAACGGCTTTTTATGATGCGCTTCATTTTGTGAATGATAAACTGGCTTATACTTTCAGTGATGCAGATAAGGACAGCAAATTAAAACTTGCCAAATTTGATAACGGAAAATGGACTATGCTTAAAAATGATCTCGTGCTGAATGAGGGAGAAGCAGCTTTTGCAGCAAGCAATACCAATATTTCATCCACTAAAAACTATTTATGGATTGCAACAGGAGGGAAAGCATCAAGAATTTTAAAATTAAATTTTAAAAATAATCAGTTTAAAATTTTCAATACTCCGGTTATTCAGGGAGAATCTTCTCAGGGAATCTATTCCATCGATTTCTTAGATGATACATTCGGGATTGCGGTTGGCGGAGATTACACAAAACAGGAAGCTAATATCAACAATATCGCCACAACCAATGACGGCGGAGAAACTTGGCAAATTCAGGCTTCCGGACAAAATGCAGGATACACAACCTGCGTGAAAATAAAACCAAATTCCAAAGGAAAAGAGATTATTTCTGTGGGAGATCGACACATCAGTTATTCTTCGGATTTCGGAAAAACATGGAAGAAAATTTCGGAGGAGAAAGGCTTTTTTGTTTGTGAATGGGTAAATCAAGACACCGTTGTTTTTGCAGGAAATGGTAAAATTTCTGTCATGAAATTGAAATTCTGAATCTAAAGAATAGAATTTAACTTCATAAATTCCAAAAACGATTATTTTTTTGAACTTATCTTTGATGTTTTTATATGGAGTCTGTTTAAACTTTTTATTTAACCGCAAAACGTACAAAAGATAACTAACCTTTTATTTAAAGCTGATGATTATAAATGAAAAAGTTCACAATAGTTTTTAAAATCTTTGATTTTTATTCTTTTGAGCACTTTGAATATTTTGATTATGCAGTATGATGTATTTTGCCACTTTTGTGGTTAATTCCGAAATTAGATTAAACATATTTAAATTCGCGATATTTAGACTCATTATAAATTTCATAAAAACGACTAATATATTTCATGATACAAAATTCATCAGATATAGTTAATTTTGCATTGTGAAACCTGATATTGGTTCACCTTAAAATTGTAAACAGAAAATGAATTCTTTAATCGATAAATATAATATTCCCGGACCTCGTTACACTTCTTATCCTACCGTTCCTTATTGGGATGAAAATTCTTTCACTCCGGAATTGTGGAAGCAGAGTGTCATCCGAACATTCAAAGAAAGTAACGCAGAAGAGGGGATTTCAATATACATTCACCTTCCTTTTTGCGAAGCTTTATGTACGTTTTGCGCATGTCATAAAAGGATCACAAAACAACACAGCGTTGAAATTCCGTATCTCGAAAGTGTTTTAAAAGAGTGGCAGCTTTACCTTAAACTGTTTAACGAAAAGCCCAAACTGAAGGAATTGCATTTGGGAGGCGGAACTCCGACTTTTTTCTCTCCGAAAAACTTAAAAACCTTACTGGAAGGAATTTTTGAAACGGTAGAAATTGCCGAACATCAGGAATTTTCTTTTGAAGGGCATCCGAATAATACTACGAAAGAGCATCTTCAGACTTTGTACGATTTAGGATTCAGAAGAGTGAGTTTCGGCGTTCAGGATTACGATCCTAAAGTGCAGAAAGCGATCAACAGAATTCAGTCTTTCGAAAAAGTAAGAGAAGTAACGGAATGGGCGAAAGAGATCGGTTACAGAGGAATCAGTCACGATTTGGTGTTCGGACTTCCGCATCAGACTTGGGAAGCGATGGAAAGTACCATCCGCAAAACGATGGAATTAAAACCGGATCGATTGGCATTTTATTCTTACGCGCACGTTCCGTGGGTGAAAGGTGTCGGACAAAGAGGTTTTGATGAAAATGATTTGCCAAGTGGTGAAGAAAAACGCCGTTTATACGAAGACGGTAAAAAATTATTAGAAGAATTAGGCTACATCGAAGTAGGAATGGATCATTTTTCTCTGGAACATGACGATTTGTACCAATCTCTGATTCAGAAGAAATTACACAGAAATTTCATGGGCTATACTTCAAGCAAAACTCAGTTAATGGTTGGTTTGGGAATGTCTGCCATTTCAGATTCCTGGTATGCTTTTGCCCAGAATATCAAAACCGTGGAAGAATACCAGAAAATGGTGGAAGAAGGAGAAATTCCTGTCGTGAAAGGTCATATTCTGAATGATGAAGATCTTACGGTAAGAAGACATATTCTGAACCTGATGTGTCAGTTGGAAACCACTTTTGACATCAATAATTCTTTTCCGGAGCTTGAAAATGCTTTCGAAATGCTGAGAGAAATGGAAAATGATGAACTGGTGGAAATTAACGGTCATCATATCCAGATTACAGAAAAAGGAAGAGCCTTTACGAGAAATGTAGCGATGGTTTTCGATCTCAGAATGATGAGAAATAAGCCGGAAACGAGAATTTTCTCGATGACGATATAATGGCATGAACAGAAAATTTCTTTTGATATTTCTTTATCTGTATGCGCTGGTTTTCAGCGTTTCAAAAACAATAAGGATTCCGAATGAATGGGCAAGATCTCATTGGTTGCTGGATTACAGATTTGGATTTATCAAAAGAGGTTTAGCCGGAGAATTATTCGGTTTTTTATGTGAGAAGAAGCTGTTTTCAATTACCGTTCTTTCAGCAGGGATCTTATGTTTACTGTACTTTTTAATTTTAAAAATTGCATTAAAAACCACCTTAAGTTTTCAGAAAAGTTTTTACAGGATCTTATTCTTTGTCATTTTTCTGCTTTCCCAATACATCGTTTTTTCTGCTCATTTAATCGGCTATTTCGATCATGTTATTTTCCTATTGACCATTTTAGCAGTTTACCTGATCGGTCGGGGAAAGTTATTTTTATCTTCGTTGGTGGCGGTTTTCAGCATTTTTATTCACGAGATTTCTCTTTTTCTGATGCTTCCTGTCTGTTGTTTTTCCATTATTATGAATGAAACTTCAATACAGCGATTTTCCTTCAGAGATATTTTTTCGAAACATCTTTTAAAGAAATTAGGTGTATTTATTATTCTGCCTCTTTTTGCTGTGTTTTCAATTTCTTTTTTTCAGGAAATTTATGGAGGAAATTATTATTCTGAAATTTTCAGCTATCTGAAAGGCTCATCAATTTCACCAAAAGTTGCAGATTCTGTTTCCGGAGCCTATACAAAAAGCTTTTCGTATTATCTTAAAGATCAGTATGTGCATTTTATACAAAGGCTGTTTATATCTAAAGCGACGATATTTTACGGAATTCCGTTTCTTTTTTCTTTATGGATGATGTTTAAGGAATTCAAATTACAGAAGAATATTCAGTTGTTCATACTTTTGGCATCAGTTTCTTTCATTCCGTTGCTGTTGCATGCCATTGCTTATGATACCTACAGAATCTGGAGTTTCCCATTTATGATTTTATTCCTGATTTTCTGGATTTTAAGCTCAAGATCTGAAAAGAATGAACATGAGATAAAGCCAATATCAGTTCCCGAAATTGTATTTTTTATGGTTGCTTCTTTTTTGTAACCCTGATTCCCAATTTTTTATTTGATGAAGAAACAGAAAGGTTTTCTTTATGGATGAGACTCATTTTAATCCTTCCGATTCTTTCAATTCTTTATTTTTTAAAAAAAAGCTTCAATCAGAAAACCGACTGAAGCCTATTAAAAAACTGTTTGAAAATTTATTTAATGATTATTTTTTTGCTGTAAGATTTTTCATTTCCTGAATTTAAGTTGATGAAATAAACTCCCGCAGGAATTCCTGAAATATTTATACTGTTGTCATTTTCAATTTTTCCCTGTTCCAAAACCTTTCTTCCTTCAAAGCTGATGATCTCAACTGTTGTATTTTTATCTTTCACACCCTCGATGAAAATCTTTTTCGAAGCAGGATTCGGATAAACCTTGATTGGATTTGAAAGTTCATTTTCCTGAACTCCTAAAGTTGTAGTCGTAATTCTGAAAATCTTACCGCTGTTGACGGCAGCTACAAAAAGTTCATTTTGATTATTCACTCCGAACGTTGAAAAATTATTGCCTGAAAAAGCAGAAGTCCAAGTGATCGAATCATCGGAATTCAGACTGCCGATCTGCGTGGAGCAGTAATCTGCAAAAAAATACCTTCCCTGTAGCGCCGGAAACTGTGTCCCTCTGTAAACATAACCTCCCGTAATCGAACATTTTCCTCCGGAATGATCATAAGCTGCAACTGGAAAAGTCATCGTTGATTGTGCAGCGCATCCTGTCGTATTGTAGGTATTGTTGCCTTCGTAACACCGCCATCCGTAATTAATTCCTGCCTGTGTTAACGGCATTCTGTTGATTTCTTCAATCTGCCCCTGTCCCACATCAGCAATCATTACATTTCCGGAAACGGTATCAAAATTAAACTTCCATGCATTTCTTAATCCGTAAGCCCAGACTTCATCGGCTCCGTCAATTCCCACAAAAGGATTTCCTGGAGGAATATTGTAGGCTTCTGTGGAATTGATATCCAACCTCAGTAATTTACCCAAAAGAGAATTCTTATTCTGGGCATTATTGTTCGGATCGCCGCCGCTTCCGCCATCGCCTGTAACAACCCACAAATAACCATCTGGTGCAAAATGAATACTTCCGCCATTATGGTTATCGAAAGGTTTAGGGAGATTCAGAATAATTTTTTCAGTTGCAGGATCTGCAACATCAGGATTGGCAGAACTTCTGGTATATCTGGCTACGGTAATATTGCCGCCGGTATCATTGTAATACACAAAAAAATACCCGTTTGAAGGGTATTGCGGGTGAAAAGCCAGTCCGAGAAGCCCTCTTTCGCCTCCATACGTGATTTTTGAGCTGATGTTTAAAAAATTAGCAGAGTTTACTGTTCCGTCCGATTGTAAGATTTTAATGATTCCGTTTTGCTGAACAACAAACATCCGGCTGTCGTTCGCGTGGGCAATTTCTACGGGTGCTGTAAACCCGGTCGCAAATTCTTCCAGAGTAATGCTTTGGGCATTCAGGATGAGGGAAGAAAAAATACCTGCGTAAAAAAGTAGTTTTTTCATAATATTTTGATATTTAGTGTATTAAATCTGAATGAAAATTCCATACCAATGAACCATTGAAAAATTCATTAAAATACCACGAAATAATTATTAAATCTTAAATGAAAATAAGAATGCCGATATATCTGAAAATAAACGATTTCTGTTGTTAAAAATTCATAAAATACAAGAAAATGATTATATTTGCCGACTTAATTTAACGTAGTTATAACAAAATGCAAGGAAAAGGACTTATTACAATTGTTGCTATTGTACTAGGGTTAATTTGCTTAAATGAGCTATTACCAACATGGTACGCCAGCAAAATTGAAAAGCAGGCGACTGCTATTGCAGGAGACAATCCGGAGAAGTATCAGAAAGAAATTGCAAAACTTTCTAAGGATACTCTGAATCTGGGATTCACTAAACTTTATTACACAAAAGCCAAAGACAAGGAAATGAAACTTGGTCTTGACCTTAAAGGAGGGATCAACGTTCTTTTGGAAATCAACCAGAGAGATCTTGTGAATGATCTTACAGGGTATTCTACAAACCCGATCCTTATTGAGGCTTTAAACAAAACAGATGAAGTTCAGAAGAATTCTACAAAAGCTTACATCGACAATTTCTTCGATCAGTTCGATGCAATTAACAAAGCAAAAGGTACAAACCTGAAGTTGGCAGATCCGGAACTTTTCGGAAATACAACGCTTACAGAAGTAAAGTACAACACGCCTGATGATCAGGTAAAAGCAATTGTTAAAAGAAAGATCGATGCATCTGTAGGAACCGCTTTTGAGGTAATCAGAACCAGAATTGATAAGCTTGGAGCCATCCAGCCGAACGTTCAGAGAGTTCCGGGAACCGCAAGAATTTCTGTTGAAATGCCGGGGATGAAGGATATCGATAAAGTAAAGAAAATGCTTCAGACTTCTGCAAAACTTCAGTTCTGGGAAGTGCAGCAATCTCCTGAGGTTTATCCTTATTTCCAGACATTAGCTACCATGATCGCTGCAAAAGGAGATTCTATGGGAGTTGCAAAAAATGTTAACTTCATGAATATCATGCAGGGTGGAAAATCTATGAGCCAAAGTGCTGTAGGAAGCGTAAAATTGTCTGATACTGCTGTTGTAAACAAAATTTTAAACAGCAAAGTTGCAAAGTCTTTACGTCCTGCAAATATTAAATATACCCAGTTTATGTGGGGATACAAGCCGGAAGCTTCCGATGCAGAAAGCTTGGTATTATATGCCATCAGAGGAAATATCAACCAGAAAGCTCCGGTAGACGGTGCTGTAGAAAGTGCCAACATCAGCTATGATGAGTTGAGCAGAGTAGTGGTAGATATGCAGATGGATTCTAAAGGTGCTAAAGAATGGAAAACATTAACGGAGAAAAACGTTGGAAAACCTGTTGCTGTAACGCTTGATGGCAGAGTTTACACTGCGCCGAACGTTGTAGGTGCTATTCCAAACGGTAGAACTCAGATTTCTGGAAACTTCTCTCAGGAGGAAGCAAAAGAACTGGTTGACGTTTTAGGAGCGGGTAAATTACCTGCAGGAGCAAAAGTAGTTCAGGCTACTGTTGTAGGGCCGTCTTTAGGTCAGGAATCTATTGATGCAGGGTTAATGTCGTTCATGATTGCCTTTGCGATCATTATCGTTTACATCATTTTCTACTACGGTGGAGCAGGTGTTTATGCAGTAATTGCCATGATCATCAACTTATTCTATATTTTCGGGATTATGGATTCGGGCGACTTTACGCTTACGCTTCCGGGTATCGCGGGTATCGTTTTAACAATGGCAGTTGCTGTTGATACAAACGTTATCATTTACGAAAGAACAAAAGAAGAATTATTCGCAGGAAAAAGTATTCTTGAAGCATATAAAGATGGTTTCAAACATGCATTGAATGCGATTATCGATGGTCACACAACCACATTCTTAACGGCGGTTGTATTGTTCTTCTTCGGAACAGGACCTATCAAAGGTTTCGCATTGACGTTGATGATCGGGGTTGCAATGACCTTATTTACTTCCGTATTGCTTTCAAGAGTAATGATCTTCTCAAGATTATCAAAAGGAAAAGGACTTTCTGTATGGACTCCGGCAACGAAAAATCTATTCAGAAACACTTGGATCGATTTTATCGGGAAAAGAAAATATGCATACATTTTCTCGGCTGTTTTAACGGTTATCTGTATTATTTCAATCGCAACACACGGTTTCAAATACGGTATCGACTTTACAGGTGGTAGAAACTACGTGGTAAGATTTGATAAAGATGTAAAAGCGGAAGATGTTGAAGACAAATTAGTCGCTTTATTCAAAACGGAAGATGGAAAGAACTCTTCTGTTGAAGCTAAAACTTTCGGAAGCAACAACCAGGTAAAGATCTCTACAGATTACCTTATCGAAGACGAATCTTTAAAAGCGGATCAGGTAATTGAGCAAAAATTATACGAAGGTCTAAAATCAAACTTACCTGCAGGAACAACATTGAAAGATTTCAAATCAGCAGATAAAGAGCATGCAGGAATTATTTCTTCTGAGAAAGTAGGGCCTTCGGTTGCAGATGATATCAAAATTCACGGGATCTACGCCGTTTTAGGAGCTTTAGGAATTATCTTTATCTACATCTTATTAAGATTCAGAAAATGGCAGTTCTCTTTGGGAGCGGTTGCTGCATTATTCCACGATGCGATCATTATTTTGGGAGCGTATTCCTTGCTTCACAAATATATGCCGTTCAATATGGAGATCAATCAGGATTTCATCGCTGCGATCCTTACTGTATTGGGATACTCAATTAACGATACCGTAATTATCTTCGACAGAATCAGAGAATATTTAAGAGAGAAGAAATCGTTAACATTGGCAGGATTATTTGATGATTCTATTTCAAGTACTTTGGGTAGAACGTTCAACACCTCATTTACAACAATTCTTGTAATTCTGGCAATCTTCATTTTCGGTGGAGATAACCTTAGAGGATTTATGTTTGCAATGTTAATCGGTATTGGTTTCGGTACGTATTCATCCATCTTCGTGGCATCCGCAATTGCCTACGACTTCCTGAAAACAGGAAAAGAAGATGAAGTACATGGTAAATCAACAACCAACAAAGAAGTACTTGCTTCAAAATAACTTATACTACAATAAATAAGAATAAAAGCCTTCCGGTTTCGGGAGGCTTTTTTTTGGTGGATATTGAAAATTTCTCCTTAATTTTTATTCTTTTAAATTCTTTATTTAATCAGGAGTTATTTCCTGCTTTCCGCACTCGCTATTTTTTAGTT
>NZ_JAULSJ010000035.1:0-44153 GCF_030518295.1 Chryseobacterium urinae
AATTATACTATTTGAAGTAATTATGCAAGTATTTCACCGTATAGTTGAATTATTTTATTATTCAATAAATAGTAATTTTCAATATATATTGCTGTATTTTTATTTAAACGGTGTTTTTGTTGATTATTTAAAACTATTATTGAGTAATGCTTGAATGTTGATTTTACCCCGCGAAACCATTTTTAATGGCGAAAACGGCAAGACCAACCCGCGTTTTAAGATCTAGTTTATCACAAAGTTGATCTCTGTAGCTTTCTACCGTTCTCGGGCTGCAGCACATTTTATCCGCAATTTCTTTATAGCTGAGTTCTGTAACGGTGTATTTTAGAAACTCTTTCTCGCGGTCGGAAATTTTCACATTATTGGCTGCATCTTCATTATTCATATTGGAAAAAATGATCTTGGAAGCCCATTCCGGATAAAAAAAACCGTCACTGTTGAGTTTCGTCAATGCATTCTCCAGTTCCTTTGGATGTGTATTTTTCAGTAAGTACCCTTTGGCGCCGTTCCGGATCATTTTAATAACGCTTTTATCGTCGCCCTGCATGCTTAAAGCCATTACTTTAATGTTCGGATGATGTTCCTTAAGCCAGAGTACCGTTTCAAAACCATCCATAATCGGCATGCTAATGTCAAGTAGGATGATATCCGGAATTTTGCTGTTATTTTCGAATTTCTGGATGAGGTCTTTTCCGTTTTCGGCAACGTAGATTACTTCAAACTCAGGAAAATTATCAATAATTCCTTCTAAAGCTTTTGCGATAAGTACATGATCGTCTACAATTACTATCGTTTTTTTCATGGCTGTCTTTTTAAAATAATGTTGAGCGTAGTTCCCAAATTTTTCTGACTTTCGAGGCAAAAATCTGCCCCGATAATTTCGGCTCTGTTTTTCATATTGGTGAGCCCGATTCCGTTGGATTTGATGCTGGACTGATCGAAACCAACCCCGTCATCTTTAATATTCAGTTCCCAAAGCAGTTCCTGAGACGTGTTCAGATTGATGAAAATATTTTTACAACCCGAATGTTTGATGCTGTTCTGAATAAATTCCTGAGTAATTCTCAATAATACGTTTTTATGCACAAAGCTGAGATCCAGCTGATTAAAATTATGCTGAAAATCGACATGGCATTTTTTAAACGCATTGGTGTTGTCTACTTCTTCCTGAATTAAAGTTACGATTTCCTTTTGATTAATATTGTCGTCCGTTAATGTTTTTGAAAGGCTCCTGAGATCGTGAAGCGACTGATTAATGATCTGCGAAACCTGCTCAATTCTTTCGCTTACCTCCGGAACTTTATTCTCATACAAAAGCTGCTGTGTGTAAAGGCTCACTAACGTTAATTTCTGCCCGATATTATCATGAAGTTCGCGCCCGATCTGCTGCATCGTTGCCTGCTGAATTTCTAGCTGCGTCGCTAACAATTCTTTCTGGTGAATTTCGTTTTTTATTTCAATCTCATTCAGGTATTCTTTCTTGCGCTGTTTGTATTTGCGGATATAAACCATCACTGCAGCCACAAACAATACAAAGAATATATTGAAAAGGATGATTGTTATTATGAGCTCTGTTTTCCCCATATGAATGAAATTGAGAATAATAAATACATGATGATTCCGGAAACTAAGAAATAATTAAAATACATATTCCATAATTCTGGATACTTGTTTAATAAACTGAAGAACGTCCAAAAAGGTAAAGTTCCGATATAAAATAAAGTGACCCCGAGATTAATGTAAAACATTTTGTTTTTACTGAAATGCAAAATATCCGAAGAGTTAATTTGCCTATAATATTCCATTATCACAAGAACCATCAGGATAAGGCAGCCAAACGTATAATTGAATGAAAAAATTATTTTTCCTGCTTTAAAAAAATATTCATTGGGAAGAAAGGAAAGCAGATAAATAACAGATAGCGTATAGAATAGTTTTGGTCTTTTTAATGATTTTGCTGCGTAAAGCCAATAGAAAAATAAAAACTCAACAGGAATAACAAAATAATTAAAAAACTTTGGCTTATTATATTCCATTAAATATCCGCCCCATTTCCCAAAAACTTCACATAAAAACATGAGTATTAAATAAATGGAAAAGTACTTCCAGTATTTATCTTTAGCATTCCTATAAAATATAATAGAAATAAGAGCAGCCAGCCCTTCCATCCAGATTAAAGATTCTTGTAGTACTTTTTGAAATTCACTCATTGTGCTTATTCGTGTAAATATAATTTTTTATTAAAAAGATTCGGTTACTTGTGTTGAAGGAGGGGACAGGGTACCATGATTCTGACATACCACCTCTCCCTCCAAACCGGAATTTCTTGCTGAAGCCATCGCCAAAAACTCTCCGCTTCCGCTTGCGCTTAAAGGATTGAAATCATAGCAGAGTTTATCTCCGTTTTCGTCTTCCTGTTTCATCGTAGGAACCAAAACTAAAGTGTGTCTCTGCGCATATTCTGTTCCGATCGGAGTTCCCGACATGATGTTCCAGTCCTGCTCTTTAGGATAAGCCGCATAATAAAAACGTATTCCCAAATCCTTATCTGTAACGCGGGAATCGTTTTTCAATGCTTCATTTTCAATATCCGAAATAAATTTTTTCAGCGTTGCCAAATCAAAATGAATGGAATGCGCATCGTCGAACCCTAAATTTTGGTTTACACACGCCAACTGATTTTTTCTGTAGTTCTCCACAAGAGTTCTTATTAAATCACAATGAAGCGTGTTGGGATTAGAAATTGATTCGGCTGATTCAAATTCTAAGTTGTCTAAATTTGGTCTTGTTTCCATAAAGCTAGTTTTAAAAGGTGAAAGGTTAGTTGGTATTGCAAATCTCGTAAAATTTTAAAGTAATACGACACGGTTTTTTCCTGATTATTTATGGGGTTTTTACGGATTGCAATTTTTAATTAAAATTATAAAGATTTTGGATAGATTTGCAGCGATTATTAAATTCATTAATCGTAAACAATAAATTATCAAATGAAAAGACAGACTATCGCATTACTTTGCATAGCAATATTTAGTGTTTCATGCGCTAAGAAAGATGGAAATGCAGCGGATGGCAAATACACGGATGATCAGAAAGCTTCTTATTACATAGGTCTGAGTATTGCCCAAAACATGAAACAGGAAGGCTTCAAAGTAGATGCCGATCTTTTGGCTCAGGCTATTAAAGAAGAAATGAATGGAGGAAAAAAGCTGATGCCGGCTGAAGAAATGGAAGCTTTTATGCAGGAGTTTATGCAGAAGCAACATGAAAAAAAGCAGGCTGCAGCAGGCGTACAGGCAGATGAAAATAAGAAAAAAGGTCTGGATTTTCTTGCCAAAAATAAAAGCAATCCTAAAGTGAAGACCACGGCTTCAGGTTTACAGTATGAGGTCTTGCAGGAAGGTGATGGTAAAACAAAACCAAAAGCCTCAGATGTTGTACAGGTAAAATATACCGGAAAGCTTCTGGATGGAACTGTTTTCGACTCTACAGACAAAAACGGAGGCGCACCAATGGACATTAATCTGGGCGCAGTAATCAAAGGATGGACAGAAGGTATCCAGTTGATGAGCAAAGGATCGAAATACAGATTTTACATTCCTTCAGAGCTGGCTTACGGAGATAATGGTGCCGGACCAATTCCTGCGGGAGCGACGATTATTTTTGATGTAGAATTGGTGGATATAAAATAGATTGTAACTTCGGCAACAATGGAATTTGCCTATTTCACATCTGATATATTACAAATAAAATTTCCGCAGATTTTTTGGTCTGCGGAAATTCTTCAAAAATAATATATATGAAAAAAACTACTTATAAATCGGTCGGTCTGAAAACCAAACCTGTCTCTTCAAAATAATCTAAAGTGATTCTGTCTCCATCATTTACCGTTCCAGCAAGAATCTCTCTTGATAATTTGTTTAATACTTCCTGCTGAATCACTCTTTTCAGCGGTCTTGCTCCGAATGCAGGATCATATCCTTTATTCATCAGATAATCTACTGCATCCTGAGTTGCCGTCATGATGATATTACGTTTCGAAAGCATTTCATTAAATCCTCTCAATTGATAGGTAACGATTTTTCCGATTTCCTTTTTTCTCAAAGGCTGGAACAATACAACCTCATCAATTCTGTTTAAAAATTCCGGACGTAACGTCTGTTTCAATAAATCAAAGACCTCATCTTTTGCCTCTTCCAGTGTTTCCGGACTAATGTTATCATCCTTGTCACGCAGAGCGGAGTCGAAGCGTTCCTGAATTAAATGCGAACCTAAATTCGAAGTCATAATAATGATCGAATTTTTAAAATTCACCACTCTTCCTTTGTTATCTGTTAACCTTCCGTCGTCTAAAACCTGTAACAACGTGTTGAAAACATCAGGATGCGCTTTTTCAATTTCATCTAAAAGCACTACTGAATAAGGTCTTCTTCGAACCGCTTCCGTCAATTGTCCACCTTCATCATAACCAACATATCCTGGAGGGGCACCAACCAATCTGGAAACCGAATGACGTTCCTGATATTCACTCATATCGATTCTCGTCATATTGTTTTCATCATCAAATAAAAACTCTGCTAAAGCTTTTGCCAGCTCAGTTTTTCCGACTCCGGTGGTTCCCAGGAATAAGAATGACCCGATTGGTTTTTTATCATCACTCAATCCCGCTCTGTTTCTTCGGATCGCATCTGCAACGGCGGTAATGGCTTCGTCCTGTCCAACCACTCTGTGATGAAGTTCGGTTTCCAGATTCAATAACTTTTCTCTTTCAGACTGAATCAGTTTCGTTACAGGAATTCCGGTCCATTTGGCAATCACTTCAGAGATATTTTCAGAAGTTACTTCTTCTTTAATTAACTCATTCTGATGATTTTGCATTTCGATTTCAAGCTTTTTCAGCTCTTCCTCTTTTTCACGCAGTTTTCCGTATTGGATTTCCGCTACTTTGGCGTAATCTCCAGCTCTCGAAGCTCTTTCTGCTTCCAGTTTCAGAGATTCTATATCTTTTTTAATCTGCGTTAAATCTTCAGATTTTTGCTTTTCCTTCAGCCATTTGGCGTTAATTTCATTTCTCTGTTCAGAAATCTTCGCAATATCTTCTTTTAAATGATCGATTTTCGTCTGGTTTCCTTCTCTTGAAATCGCAGCCAGTTCAATTTCCAGCTGCATTAATTTTCTGTCGAGAACATCCAGCTCTTCAGGTTTTGAATTGATTTCCATTCTCAATTTTGCAGAGGCTTCATCAATCAGATCAATCGCCTTATCCGGTAAAAACCGGTCTGAAATATATCGTTGGGACATTTCCACCGCCGCAATAATCGCTTCGTCTTTGATTCTTACTTTGTGGTGCGCTTCATATTTATCTTTAATTCCACGAAGAATAGAAATTGCCGATTCTGTATCCGGCTCTTCCACCATTACCTTCTGGAAACGTCTTTCTAAGGCTTTATCTTTTTCAAAATATTTTTGATATTCATTCAAAGTGGTTGCACCGATCGCTCTCAATTCTCCTCTTGCTAAAGCTGGTTTCAGAATATTGGCAGCATCCATTGCGCCTTCACCACCTCCGGCTCCGACCAAAGTGTGGATCTCGTCGATGAAAAGAATAATCTGTCCTTCAGATTTAATCACTTCATTCACTACAGATTTCAGACGCTCTTCAAACTCACCTTTGTATTTGGCACCCGCAATCAAGGCGCCCATATCCAATGAATACAATGTTTTATCCATCAGGTTTTCAGGAACATCACCGCTGATAATTCTGTGGGCGATTCCTTCTGCAATGGCGGTTTTACCAACTCCGGGTTCACCAATAAGGATCGGGTTGTTTTTGGTTCTTCTGGAAAGGATCTGCAACACTCTTCGGATTTCTTCATCACGACCGATTACGGGATCCAGTTTTCCTTCTGCCGCTAATTCGTTGAAGTTTTTAGCGTATTTATTTAAGGACTGATACGTTTCTTCTGAACTTGCAGAAGTGGCTTTCGAGCCTTTTCTTAATGCTTTAATTCCCCCTTCCAGAAGACTCTTGGTAACGCCCATATCTTTCAGCATTTTCGAAACTTCAGAATTAGTTTCCAGTAATGAAAGCCATAAATGCTCAATGGTTACATATTCGTCGCCCATTTTTTTAGCAATGTTGGGCGCATCAAGCAAAACTTTATTTGCCGATTGTGAAAGGTAAATATTGCCTCCCTGAACTTTAGGGAGCTTCTCTAAATTTTCGCGGTTTCGCTCTCTTACCAAAGTTGCATCTGCTTCAGATTTTTTTAGTAAGAAAGGCGATATATTTTCATCTATCTGAAAAATTCCTTCCAGTAAATGTTGAGGTTCGATCTGTTGGTTGCCAAATTCCATTGCCACCTGTTGTGCAGCCTGAATCGCTTCCTGAGATTTTACGGTATATTGATTTAAATTCATATTTTGTATATTTTTGATTCTTTAATTTTTAGTTTCCAATTTTAGATTTTAGACATCAGATTTCAGACCATAAGAGTCAAATAAATGTTAATTTTTTAATCAGATTTTCTAATTTCTGATGCCCTTAATCTTTATTTAATCATTTAATTCGGGTACATTATCGCAAAAAGTATTCTATTGTTGAATTTTTAAAAATATTGGACAAAATTTCCGAAATATTTATTTTTAATCTGTTTTGAAAAGACAAAATTTCCGATTCTAAGAGTTTAAGTAAAAATTATCGGAAGAACCGTCAGATTGGGTTGAATCTCAAAATACGTCTAACCTTATTTTTTGATTGAACCATTAAGATTTTAATTAAGAAGTTTAGAATATTTAAGAGCTGCTTCGCTTTCCAAAATAATGCTTATTAAAAATCTATTGATTTTTTCTTAATTAAACTTAACATCTTAAATCTTTTTAATGGTTTAAATAATTTTTCATTTCATCATTTTGAAAAAGTATTATGCAGTGTTTGGCTTTTAATTTTTAGTTTAAAAATCATCTTCTCAAAATCAAATATTAAAATCAAAATAATTACTTTTGCTTTTTTACAAATGGAGCTTAAAGAAAAACAGAAGAAAATTTTAGATGTTGCCGTGGAACTTTTCAAGGAGAAAGGCTACATGGGAAGCTCTGTGCGTGATTTGGCAACCAGGCTGAATATCAAAGCAGCTTCTTTATATGCGCATATCCGCTCAAAGGAAGAAATTCTGGAATGGATCTGTTTCGGCATTGCGCAGGAGTTTTTTGATGAACTTCAGCAAGTAAAAAATACCAATATTCCACCAAAGGAAAAGCTCAATCTTTTCATTGAAAAACATTTGTCGGTTGTTCTGAAAAACCGTGATGTCACGCATATCTATTCCAATGAATGGAAACATCTGGAAGAGAGATTACCAGAATTTATCGAATTAAGAAAAAATTATCAGCAGGAAGTTGAACAGTTGATTTCTGAAATTTATACCGCTGAAAACTGGGAATTGAGATCACCGGCTTTTACCACGAGATTTATTCTCCATACTTTAAACAACTCCTATTTTTGGTTTAAAAGAAATATAGAATCCGGTTCGGATATCACCGATGAAATAAGGGATAAAATTCTTTTCGGTTTACTGGGAAATCAAAAGAAATAAACCGTTTAACTGTCATTCTGACGAAGGAAGAATCTCAACAATTATTTTAAGATTATTTAAAATTGTTATTGTCATTCCGTAGAAATTTCGACAGCTACAACGAAAACTTCGCTTATATTCCACACTTTACTTTGTTCCGTTCTGAATAATAACAAACTTTTATACAGTAAGCTGTCATTTCGACGAAGGAGAAATCTATTAAACATTAAGTAAAAACAGATTTCTTCACTTCACTTCCGAACTGTGTTCATAGACTTTTTATCTATGTTTTAAATGACAAAACCCTTATTAAAATCATGCTTAAACTAAACCTCAATCTTTGCCTTAATTATTTAGAATCATTAAAAATCTGACGAAAATCATAAAAATTTTGTCACGTTCCAAAATCTTTTTAAATTTACACCTAACAAATGTTAGTTAGTTATGGATTTTGGTGTTGAATATCTTAAGCCCGATCAGTTGAGACAGCTTCAGTCTGAGCGGTTGGCGAAATTGGTAGACTATCTTGGAGAGAAGTCGGAGTTTTATAAAAGAAAATTTAAAGAATCAGGAATATCTCCACAGGAAATAAGGTCAATCGAAGATATTACCAAACTTCCGATAACCTACAAACAGGATTTGAGAGACAACTATCCGTTTGGTTTATTTACTGTTCCGAAGAATGAACTGCAGAGAATTCACTGTTCAAGCGGAACAACGGGAAAACCGACGGTAGTGGGATATACAAAAGAAGATGTTGATTTATTCAGTGAAGTCGTGGCGAGATCTTTGAACGCAGCAGGCGCGAAACCGGGAATGCAGTTGCATAATGCATATGGTTACGGAATTTTCACGGGCGGACTGGGACTGCATTACGGAGCGGAAAAACTGGGAATGAGCGTTCTTCCGATTTCGGGAGGAATGACGGCGAGACAGGTTGATCTGATTATGGATTTTCAACCCGAAGTAATCTGCTGTTCGCCATCTTACGCTTTAACCATTGCTGATGAATTTGCCAAAAGAGGAATCCCCGCAGAAGAAATCAGTTTAAAATATGCCGTTTTAGGCTCAGAGCCTTGGACGGAATTAATCAGACAGCATATTGAAGAAAGATTAGGCGTTCATGCAACCAATATTTACGGATTAAGCGAAATTATCGGACCCGGAGTTTCGATGGAAGATTTTGAGGAAAAAGGAGGTTCTTACATTTGGGAAGACCATTTTTACCCCGAAATTCTCGATCCGGTTACAAAGGAACCCGTTCCTTTCGGAGAAGAAGGCGTTTTGGTGATTACGACTTTAACGAAGAAAGCAATGCCGCTTTTGCGTTACTGGACAAATGATATCACAAGTCTTTACTATGACGAAAATGGTAAAAGAACGATGGTGAAAATGCGCCCGATTTTGGGAAGAGCCGATGATATGCTTATTATAAGAGGAGTAAATGTTTATCCAAGTCAGATTGAAGAAGCATTTTCTCATGTGGAAGGCGTAGTTCCGAACTATTATTTAACTCCTGTTGAGAAGGAGCAAATGTGCGTTGCACTGGATATTGATGTTGAGATTGGTGATGAATTGATCGCCTCGAAAAATTTAAGTCAAAATACCGACGATTATGCTATTTTTGTCGGAAGCTTTGGAAAAAGTATAGAAAACGAAATAAAAAAAAGGGTAGGAATTACCACAAAAGTGAAAATTCATGCTCAGGACAGTCTTCCGAAATGCGAAGGTGGAAAAATTAACAGAATACTTAAAAAATAAATGAATTCATTTTATAAACTTAAAACGGTAAAAGTTCAGAAAGATACCAACGATGCAGTAAATGTAGCGGTTGAAATCCCTGAAGAACTGAAAGATAAATTCAGATTCAAACAGGGGCAGTATCTTAATTTCCGAATGATGATCAACGGAAATGAAGAAAGACGTTCTTACTCTATCTGCAATGCGCCGAGTGAAAAAAGCAACACGCTGGAAGTTTTAGTGAAATTATTGGAAGGCGGAAAAGTTTCCGGTTATTTCAACGAGCATCTTCACATGGATGAAATTCTTGAGGTAATGCCTCCCATGGGCGGTTTTAACACGTCTTATCATCCGACAAACGTAAAAACATACATTGGTTTGGCGGCAGGAAGCGGAATTTCTCCGGTTTTATCAAATATTAAAGAAAGTCTTTATCAGGAGCCGAATTCCAACGCGTACCTGTTCTACAGCAATAGAAGCATGAATCACGTGATGAAAAAGGCTGAGATCGATAAATTGACAGAGCAGTTTAACGGAAGATTGAAAGTAGTTTATCTCGTAAGCCGTGAAAAGCATGAAGACCCGATTTTTGAAGGAAGAATTTCCCCTGAAAAACTGGAACATTTATTTGAAAGATATGCAGATATTGATGTAAAAGAAGCCACGTATTTCATTTGCGGACCTTCGGAAATGATCAAAGGAATTGCAGATTATTTAAAGAAAGATAAAAAAGTACCGGCAATTCAGGTTCTATTTGAATATTTCACCGCTCCTGACGAAGAAAATACGGAGGAAATGAGCGACGAATTCAAAGCCATTGCCAACATCGAAAGTATGGTGACGGTAATTATTGACGATGATGAATATTCTTTCCATTTGAATTCAAAAAAAGAGAGTATCTTAGATAAAGCATTGAAAGACAATCTTCCCGTGCCTTTTGCGTGTAAAGGAGGAGTTTGTTGTACGTGTAAAGCCGAAGTTTTGGAAGGCGAAGTCTTCATGGAAAAAAACTACGCGCTTACCGAAGAAGAAGTAGCCCGAGGTTACGTTCTTACCTGCCAGTGTCACCCGACAACCAATGTGGTGATGCTTAATTATGATGTTTAAGACAATTTGAAAAATGAGCCAATGTGCCAATTTGAAAATGCTATGATTGTGTTTTAATTTCAAATTGCCTAATTCTCAAATTTTCAGATTAATTAATTTTCAAATTAAAAAATTATGGATTTAGAAAAATTTGTACAGTACGTACACGACGAAAATAAAGTAGAACCAAAAGATGTAATGCCCGATGATTACAGAAAATTATTGGTTCGTCAGATTTCACAGCACGCCCATTCTGAAATCGTAGGAATGTTGCCGGAAGCCAACTGGATTTCCAGAGCACCTTCTTTGAGAAGAAAAATGGCACTTCTGGCGAAAGTTCAGGACGAAGCAGGTCACGGTTTATACCTTTATTCTGCGACAGAAACTTTAGGTGATGGAACCATCAGAGCCGACAGAGACGCAACGTATGAAGATATGCTTTCAGGAAAAGCGAAATATTCAAGTATCTTCAACTATCCGACTTTAAGCTGGGCAGATATCGGTGCCATCGGTTGGTTGGTTGATGGTGCAGCAATCATGAATCAGGTCATGTTGATGGGGAATTCTTATGGTCCTTACTCAAGAGCGATGGTGAAAATCTGTAAAGAAGAATCTTTTCATCAAAGACAGGGTTATGAAATTTTAATGGCTCTTTGCCGTGGTACAAAACAGCAAAAAGAAATGGCTCAGGCTTCATTAAACCGTTTCTGGTGGCCGGCTTTAATGATGTTTGGTCCAAATGATGACAGTTCGCCAAACTCTAAAATCTCGATGAATTACAGAGTGAAAAGAGAAAGCAACGACAGTCTTCGTCAGAGATTCATTGATGTTACTGTTGCTCAGGCTGAATTCTTAGGACTAACCATTCCGGATAAAGATCTGAAATGGAATGAAGAAAGACAGCACTACGATTTCGGAGAGCTTCCATGGGATGAATTTATGGAAATCTTAAAAGGAAATGGTCCTGCCAACAAAAAGCGTATCGAAACGAAGAGAAAAGCGCAAAGAGAAAATTCCTGGGTAAAAGAAGCGGCAGCAGCTTTTGCAGAAAAACAACAAAAAGAGGTAATATAATTTGAAAATGTGCTAATTTGAGAATTTGAAAATGACCTTAGCGGTTTTATTTATGATCAAATTTTCAATTACGACACTTAATCAATTTTCAAATTAACGAATTTTCAAATTTTCAAATTAATTATGGCAAATTTAGATATGTGGGAAGTGTTTATTCAGACTAAACCGGGATTGTCCCACAAACACGTTGGAATTGTACAGGCTCCAACAGCAGAAATGGCTTTGCAGAACGCAAGAGACGTTTATACAAGAAGAAAAGAAGGAACTTCTGTTTGGGTAGTTCCAAGTAAATACATCGTAACTTCGGAAGGAGTGGATAAAGAAGCATTCTTCGATCCGGCTGATGACAAATTATACCGTCACCCAACCTTCTACGAGATCCCGAACGATGTAAAAAATATGTAAAACAGCAATTGGCTGTTAGCTGCTTGCAATTTGCCAAAAGCTAGACGCCAAAAGCCAAAAGCTAAAACAATGAACCCATTATATAATTATTTATTAAAATTGGCAGACGACAGTTTCATTATGGGACAGCGTTTGTCTGCGTGGTGCGGTGAAGGTCCTTATCTGGAGGAAGATATTGCATTAACGAATATTGCGCTGGATGAACTTGGTCAGGCGAACAACTTTTACGTTTACGCTTCAAGACTTTTAGACGACGGAAAATCTGAAGATGATATCGCCTTTTTAAGATATGAACACGAATATGTGAATGCACACTGGACAGAACTTCCGAACGAAGATTATGCCCAGACCATTTTAAAAGTGTATGTTTTTGCAGTATATCAGAAACTGATGTATGAAGCATTGTCCAATTCAGCAAATGAAGAATTGGCGGCAATTGCTCAAAAATCTTTGAAAGAAGTAAAATACCATTACACGCACGCTGCTTCCTGGATGAAAATTTTCGCTCAGGGAACAGAAGAAAGTAAGAGCCGTCTGGTAAAAGCCATTGAAAATATCTGGGAATACACCAAAGGTTTATTTGCAAAAACAGAAGGAGAAGATGATTTGGTAGCTTTAAATATTGCTCCGAATACAGATGCTCTTTATGAAGAATTTGTAATGATCACCCAAAAAGATTTTGCAGATTTTCAGTTAGAATATCCTACAAATCCTTTCATGCAGCCAAAATCCAGAACAGGGTATCACACAGAATATTTTGGATATATCCTTTGTGAATTGCAGTATATGCAGAGAGCATATCCGGGTTGTACGTGGTAAAAATACAAACCTCACAGGTTTTTAAAACCTGTGAGGTTTAAAAATAACAAACGACCATAACAATTTTGCAGTTTACTTATTATTTATAGCATTTGCAGAGAGAAAAACCTTTCCAAGCTTAAAAACCGTAATTGGTTAAAAAATCATAACGTAGTTGCGCTAAAAATTTTCAAAATTGAAAGGTAAATATTTTAATAAATTAATTTTAGGATTAATTATTTTAATTCCAATATTTTGTTTAGGAATTTTTAATTCAAATGTCAATATGCAATATGAAACAAATAATCCCGGTGATTGCATTTCACAAATTTCAGGGAAAAATTTATGTCAGGATATAGAACAGGGAAAAATATTAATTATAATTGATATAATCATCCTTATTCTTTTAATGATGTTTAGAAAGAAAATAATTAAAGCTTGAAAATCTTTTAGGCATGTTAGAGTTGATTAAAGTAAGATTTAAGCTGCTGTTGAAATTACCCTTTTTGGGTTTGCTGAGAGAGGAGCTTTTCGAACTTAAAAGCATTTAGTATTTTAAAAAAAACTAACGCGCTTTGCGCTAAAAATTTAAGATAAAAAGAAGATTGAAAAATCCTTTAGAAATATTAGAAATGGTTCCCGATCCGGAAATTCCGGTAATTAATATCGTGGAATTGGGTATTGTAAGAGAGGCGAAAATTACTGGCGAAAATTCCTGCGAAGTAACGATTACGCCTACTTATTCTGCCTGTCCCGCCATGTTTACCATTGAGGAAGACATCATCAAAATAATGAAGGAAAACGGATGGGAAGCGAAAGTGGTGACCAAAATGTTTCCGATCTGGACGACAGATTGGTTAACGGATGAAGCGAGAGAAAAACTTCGGGTGTACGGAATTACCCCTCCCGAAAAAGGAGCCGACGAGCATCACATCGGGAAACCGAAAAAATGTCCGCGTTGTGGTTCCATGAACTCAAAACAGATCAGCAGATTCGGATCTACCTTATGTAAGGCTTCGTATCAGTGTTTAGACTGTTTAGAACCTTTTGATTATTTTAAATGTCACTAAACAATTTGAAAATGTGCTAATTTGAAAATGAGTAAATTAGTGGTGAACTAAAATTTTCAAATTGTCTAATTTTCAAATTAAAAAATTATAAACTATGTATACACAACTCGATATTGAGTCGCATTTCGACGGAAAACTTAAAATTGCTTATCTTAATCAGCCGGATACCATGAACGCGCTTACAAAGCCGTCTTTATCAGATCTGAAAGATTTTGTAAAAGAATGCAGTGAAGATCCTGCAGTAAGATGCGTGGCAATTTCCGGAAGAGGAAGAGCTTTTTGTTCCGGTCAGAATCTTGATGATGCTTTTGTTCAGGGCAATGAACATCATGACAACGATATCATCAGAAAAATTGTAACAGATTATTACAATCCTTTGGTAATGGAAATTACCCACTGCAAAAAACCGGTTGTAGCGTTGGTAAATGGTCCTGCAGTTGGAGCCGGAGCGATGTTGGCGTTGATCTGCGATTTTGTTCTGGCAAATGAAAAAGCTTACTTTGCTCAGGCTTTCTCCAATATCGGATTGATTCCAGATACGGGTGGAACTTATTTTCTTCCAAAATTATTGGGAAGACAATTGGCTAATTATTTAGCATTTACCGGAAAAAAATTATCAGCGGAAGAATCTAAATCATACGGTTTGGTTGCTGAAGTTTTCACTGAAGAAGAATTCAGTTCAAAATCACTGGAAATTTTAGAAAGAGTATCCAATATGCCTACAGTTGGCTTGAAATTGACCAAAAAAGCATTTGCACATTCTTATGACAATACGCTGAAGCAGCAGTTGGAATTAGAAGGCGATCTTCAACAGAAAGCCGCAGAAACAGAAGACTTTAAAGAAGGAGTAAGTGCCTTTTTACAGAAAAGAAAACCTGAGTATAAAGGAAAATAATTAATTTGAAAATGAGTTAATCTGAGAATTTGAAAATGAGAAATGATAAAGAGAATATTATTGTAAATAAGACTTTTGATTTTGCTTTAGACATCATTGAATTTTCAGAAGGTTTGTACGAAACTAAAAGATTTCCATTAGCAAATCAGATTTTCAAATCTGGAACTTCGATTGGGGCTAATGTTAGAGAAGCTCAGAATGCAGAAAGCAAAGCAGATTTTATCCATAAATTGAAAATTGCCGCTAAAGAAGCTGATGAAACAGAATATTGGCTTTTACTGTGTTTAAAGTCTCCACATTTGCAATCGCCCAATGAAAAATTAATTTCAGATTTAAAAGAAATTTTATTAATTCTATCTAAAATTATTTCAAGTTCGAAGCTTAAATAATTTTCAAATTAACTCATTTCCAAATTTTCAAAATAAAAATATGAATGTAGGAATTATCGGTGCCGGAACCATGGGAATCGGCATTGCACAGGTAGCCGCAACGAACGGATGCAAAGTCTGGATTTATGACGCCAACGCAAAACAAGTAGAAACGGCAACCGTAGGTTTGGAAAAAACACTGACTAAACTGGTTGATAAACAGAAAATTTCATCAGAGAAAATGACTGAAATTTTAGCCAATATTTCCATTGCTACAGAATTAAAAGACTTCAAAGATTGTGAATTGATCATTGAAGCCATCATCGAAAATAAAGAAATAAAAACCAAAGTTTTCACAGAATTAGAGAAATACGTTTCAGAAAGCTGTGTGATTGGTTCCAATACATCTTCCATTTCCATCACCTCTCTTGGTGCGGAACTACAGAAACCGGAGCGTTTCATCGGAATTCACTTCTTCAATCCGGCTCCTTTGATGCCTTTAGTTGAGGTTATTCCATCCTTGTTAACCGAAAAATCTTTAGCGGAAAAAATCTACAGTCTGATGAAAGATTGGGGAAAAACTCCGGTTATTGCCAAAGATATTCCCGGATTTATCGTCAACAGAATTGCCCGTCCTTACTATGGAGAAGGGTTGAGAATCGTTGAGGAAAACATCGCGACGGTAGAACAGGTTGATGATGCTATGAAGACTTTAGGTAACTTTAAAATGGGACCTTTCGAGTTAATGGATTTAATTGGAGTTGACGTAAATTTCTCGGTAACCAAAACCGTTTATAACGAATATTTCTACGATCCGAAATACAAACCGTCTCTTCTACAGCAAAGAATGTCGGAAGCCAAACTTCACGGCAGAAAAACGGGAAAAGGGTTTTACGATTATTCGGAAGGAGCCGTTAAACCGGAACCTGTGAAAGATGATGTACTTTATCAGCAAATATTCATGAGAATTATTTCCATGCTGATTAACGAAGCCGTAGAAGCAAAAAGATTAGGCGTGGCGAATGGCGAAGATATCGAACTCGCAATGCAGAAAGGCGTTAATTATCCCAAAGGTTTATTGGCATGGGGAAAAGAAATAGGATATGCTGAAATCTCCGAAACTTTGCAGAATCTTTACGAAGAATATCAGGAAGAAAGATACAGACAAAGTCCGTTGCTGAGAAAATTATAAGATGAAGTTTTTTCCGGAAAAATCTGAAGAATTAAAATCTTCAAAAATAATTGAAGAAGTGTTATTGAATATCAAAAATAATACTGAGATCAGTTCTTTGACAATGAGAAGGTCTGATAAATATTTCAAGGGAAATATAGATAAGAATTATTTCAAAATCATCAGTTCAGAAAAGCCCTTAGGAATTTTCTGTGTTTTTGATGGAAGATTGGTTCGGAAAGAAAGTGAAACAATAATAATATTGGATGCAAAATTTCATAATACATTTAAAATATTGATTTGTATATGGAGTTTGGTTCCCTTTTTTCTGATTATTATAAATTTTTTAGAACTTGGAGTAAAGGCTTTTTCCCTATTTATACCACTTTTGATGACATTTGGATTTTTATATTTTATAATTAATTTTCTCTTTAAAAAATCTTATGAAAATGGGATTAAAGATTTGAAAAGAATAATCAATCAATAAAATTGATTTTTATGAGTAGGTCAAAAAGAAAAACTCCGATTATTGGAATAACAACTGCTGAAACAGAAAAGGAAAATAAACTAGAAGCCAATAGAAAGCTTAGAAGATTGAATAGAATGAAAATTCATAAGGGAGATTTTGAATTTTTTCAGCTAAGAGAAATATCAGATGTCTGGTGTTTTGATAAAGATGGTAAACAATATTTAAAAAATCCTGACAGAAAGGATTTGATGAAATAAGTAATATTTAGGATGGATATAGAATCATTCAGAGCTGAACTTGAAACAAGGCTTATCATTGAAAAAGAATACATCATTCAGGAACTTTCCTCGATACATGATTATCAGGAAAAGCTCGGATTATTGGGGAAATTCAATGAAAAATATAAAGAACTGATTAAAAGATTAGCAAATGAATTTGGAATTGATTTAAATGAACATTTTCAAGCAGAAGATCCATCAATTTTAGAAAATCTTTCATACAGTCAAATCATTCTTGGAAAAACCATGGCGGTTTACGACAAGCTAGCTGATGAATTATATGAAGAAATAACACATTAATCTGAAATTTAAGCCATGTTTAAAAGAATTTTTACAAAAAAGAACTTTTTACGCTCATTCATGAATGCAATTATTTTTGTGGTTGGCTTTTCTCTCATCAAATTTCTTTTTTATTATTTGGGATGGGACGATGAAAAAAGCATCAATATATATGGTTTTATAGTTTATTTCATTTTTATGTTTTTAGCTTTTTTCATTTTGGACGGCAGAGAATACACATGGAAAGATGTGATTAGATTTAAAAATTTAAATAAGAGTAAATGAATCCGAGACAGGTTGCAGAATATATGTTCGATCAGGATTATTTTTCCCAATGGATGAATATCAAACTGATTGAAGTCAAAGAAAATTATTGTTTAATAGAAATGCCCATTAAAAAAGAAATGATTAACGGGCTGAAAACGGTTCACGGAGGCGTTACATTCGCTTTTGCAGATTCTGCACTGGCTTTTTCGTCCAACAATTCCGGTGATGCTGCTGTTGCATTGAATTGCATCATCACTTTTACCAAAGCCGGAAAAGAAGGGGATACTTTCAGAGCAGAAAGTATTTTGGTCAATGAAACAAGAAAAACCGCTGTTTACGATATTAAAATTACCAATCAAAACGAAGAATTGGTGGCGAAATTTGTCGGAACAGTGTATAAAATCGGAAAAAAGGTTATTGACCTTTAAAAAGAAATTGGATAAAAATATAATTTTAGAAAAGTTTTCAAGTACTTTTTTCATTGAAGGAGAAAAGATGAAAAACTATTTTATAATCAATAATCTTGAAAATTTCGATGAAGTTTTAACAGAATTTGAAGACATGCGCAAAAAAGCTTTCGATATTATTTGGGAAAAATCAGAGCATACAAAACTTACAAGTAAAGAAGTTGAAAACTTATCTGAAAAATATTTAAAAGAAAACTATCCTTGGATTAATATCAAGGGAATAAAAGCCGTAAATAATTATTTGATATGGTTAAGTTGGCACGAAGGAATTATATAAATCAACTCAGAAAAAATAAACTTGATGTTTGAAGGTGGAATATTAAAACTTTCATAGTTTTTCCATTTTCAAATTCTCAAATTAACACATTTTCAAATTAAATAAAATGAACAACGTATACATCATAGATTACATCAGAACACCCATTTCAAAATTAAGTGGTGGTCTTTCAGAAGTAAGAGCCGACGATTTGGCTGCCATTGTTATTAAAGAAATTGTAGCAAGAAACCCTGAAATTCCTGTTGAGGAAATTGAGGACGTTATTTTCGGATGCGCCAATCAGGCAGGAGAAGATAATAGAAACGTTGCCAGAATGGGACTTTTATTGGCAGGACTTCCGTATAAAATCGGAGGGGAAACGGTGAATAGATTGTGTGCTTCAGGAATGTCTGCGGTGGCAAATGCTTTCCGTTCAATTGCTGCAGGAGAAGGTGAAATTTATATCGCAGGTGGAGTAGAGCATATGACACGTTCTCCTTATGTAATGTCGAAGCCAAGCACAGCTTTCGGTAGAGACAGCCAGATGTTTGACACCACTTTCGGATGGAGATTTGTAAATCCGAAAATGAAAGAAATGTACGGGATTGATGCAATGGGTGAAACGGCTGAAAATTTAGCGGATATGCATAACATCAGCCGTGAAGATCAGGACAAATTTGCCCTTTGGTCACAGCAGAAAGCTACCAAAGCTCAGGAAAGCGGAAGACTGGCGGAAGAAATCGTAAAAGTTGAAATTCCACAGAAAAAAGGTGAATCGAAAATCTTTGATACAGACGAATTTATTAAGCCGACTTCTTCAATAGAAGGATTAGGAAAACTTCGTCCGGCTTTCAGAAAAGAAGGAACGGTAACCGCAGGAAATGCATCCGGAATGAATGACGGAGCAGCAGCTTTAATCTTAGCAAGCGAAGAAGCTGTAAAAAAATATGGGTTGAAACCAAAAGCGAAAATCTTAGGATCTTCCGTTGCCGGAGTTGAGCCAAGAATTATGGGAATCGGACCTGTAGAAGCCACTCAAAAACTATTAAAAAGACTGAATCTTTCATTAGATGATATGGATATCATCGAATTGAATGAAGCATTCGCCGCTCAGGCTTTAGCCGTAACAAGAACCTTAGGTTTAAAAGATGACGATTCAAGAGTAAATCCAAACGGAGGCGCCATAGCAATCGGTCATCCACTTGGAGTTTCCGGAGCAAGAATCGTTGGTTCTGCAGCTATGGAACTTCAAAAGCAGAATAAAAAATATGCTTTGTGTACCCTTTGTATCGGTGTCGGACAAGGTTATGCGATGGTCATTGAACGGGTTTAATTTGAAAATGAGCTAATTTGAGAATTTGAAAATACTATTCACAGCGTTTTAATTTTCAAATTGGCACATTGTCAAATTTCCAAATTGATTTATTTTCAAATTAAATTTATGAATATCTACTCATATCACGGAATTCGGCCGATAATAAAACCCTCCGCGTACGTTCATCCGCAAGCGGTGATCATCGGAAATGTAGAAATCGGCGAAGAAGTTTATGTTGGTCCCAATGCAGTGATTCGTGGCGACTGGGGTAAAATTATTGTGAAAGACGGTGCCAATGTTCAGGAAAACTGTACCCTTCACGTTTTTCCGGGAATTGAAACCATACTTGAAGAGTCTGCACACATTGGTCATGGAGCAATTATTCACTCCGGACATATCGGAAAAAATTGTCTGGTCGGAATGAATTCAGTCGTGATGGACAAAGCGGTCATAGGAGATGAATGTATCATCGGTGCTTTAGCTTTTGTTCCGGCAAACTTCAGATGTGAACCTAGAAAATTAATTGTCGGAAGTCCCGCAAAAATCATCCGCGATGTTTCCGATGAAATGATCAAATGGAAAACAGAAGGAACAAAATTATATCAGGAATTGGCAAGAGAAGGAAAAGATGCGATTCTGCCTTGCGAACCTTTTACAGAATATGTTCAGCAGATTCCTACGAAGGTTGTTGATTACAGCATTTGGGATGATGTGAAGTAAAATTAAATAATTTGAAAATGTGCTAATTTGAAAATTTTATCATAGGAAACTAATTTTCAAATTGACTCATTCTCAAATTTTCAAATTAGATAAATATGGAAAAATTAAAAAACTATATCTACGGCGAGTGGATCGAAGGAAACGGAAACGGAATTCCTTTATATAACGCTGTTAATGGAGAGCAGGTTGCTGTTTCCGACACAGAAGGTCTGAATTTTGAGCAGGCTTTGGATTACGGAAGAACAGTAGGCTACAAAAACCTTTCATCCATGACGTTCTACGATCGTGGTGAAATGTTGAAAAAAGTAGCGCTTTACCTTTTAGAAAGAAAGAAAAAATATTACGAATTATCATATAAGACAGGAGCAACTCATGTAGATTCATGGGTAGATATTGAAGGAGGCTTCGGTACATTCTTTACGTATTCAGGATTGGCAAAAAGAATGCTTCCGAACACCCCGTTTTGGGTAGATGGAGATACTCAGAAAATTTCAGCAAACGGAACTTTTTTGGGAACTCACATTTTAACGCCGAGTGAAGGGGTTTCAGTACAAATTAATGCTTACAACTTTCCGGTTTGGGGAATGCTGGAAAAGTTATCCACATCTTTATTGGCAGGTGTTCCGTCAATAGTAAAACCGTCTCCGTTTGGTTCTTATTTAACGAATGCTGTTTTTCAGGATATGATTGAAAGCGGAATCCTTCCTGAAGGAGCGGTTCAGCTGGTTTGTGGCGATCCGGGAAATATTCTGGATTATGTTCAGGATGGAGATTCTGTGCTGTTTACAGGTTCTGCAACGACAGGGAGAAAATTAAAATCTCTGCCTTCGATTGCAGGAAATGCCGTTCGTTTCAATATGGAAGCAGATTCTCTGAACTGTTCAATTCTTGGATTGGATGCAAAACCGGAAACTCCGGAGTTTGATTTATTCATCAAAGAAGTTCGTAACGAAATGACGACGAAAGCCGGACAAAAATGTACAGCAATCCGTAGAATTATTGTTCCCGAAAACTTAATTGGTGACGTTCAGAATGCTTTGTCTAAAGCTTTAGATCAGACAAAAATCGGAAATCCGTTGAGCAGGGAAACCAGAATGGGATCTTTGGTCGGAAAACAACAGTATGATGAGGTTTTAAGAAAAGTTGATTTGCTTAAAGCTGAAACCGAGTTAATTTACGACGGAAAGCACGAATTGGTAGATGCCGATTATGAAAACGGAGCTTTCATGAGTCCGAAATTGTTCTTAAATGATAAACCATTCGAAAAAAATATTTCTCACGATGTCGAAGCTTTTGGTCCGGTTTCTACAATAATGCCTTACAAAGATGCGGAGGAAGCGGCGGCATTGGCAAAAAGAGGAAAAGGAAGTTTGGTGGGCTCCATCGTTTCTCATGATAATAATTTTGTTGCCGAAACGTCCTGGAAAATGGCCTCACAGCACGGAAGAATTTTTGTGTTGAACAGAGACAGTGCGAAAGAAAGTACAGGTCACGGTTCTCCGCTTCCGACTTTGATGCATGGCGGTCCCGGAAGAGCAGGAGGCGGTGAAGAAATGGGCGGACTGAACGGTCTTCATTTTTTCCTTCAGAAAACGGCAATTCAGGGTTCTCCGGATGTTTTAACCGCAATTACCAAAATTTATCAGCAAGGAGCCGAGAAAAAATATTCAGACAAACATCCGTTCCAGAAATATTTTGAAGAAGTTGAGGTGGGAGATTCTCTGGAAACGGCAGGAAGAACGGTTACCGATGCAGATATCGTAAATTTCTCTAATGTTTCTTGGGATCATTTCTACGCACACACGGATGCAACGAGCTTAACAGGAACTATATTTGATAAAACCGTTGCTCATGGCTATTTCATTCTTTCAGCAGCGGCAGGATTATTTGTTTCAGGGAAAAAAGGACCGGTGATTGCGAATTACGGACTTGAAAACTGTTCGTTCTTTAAACCTGTTTATGCAGGAGATACGATTACGGTGTATTTAACGGCGAAAGAAAAAATCAACAGAGGGGTAAAAGGAAGAAATATTCCTTCCGGCGTTGTGAAATGGTTAGTTGAGGTCGTAAATCAGAGAGATGAAATCGTTTGTGTGGCAACTATTTTAACGTTGGTGGCAAAACAGTCTCCTTTTATCGATTTAAACTTAAAAAATATTCAGAAAATGCTGAATGGATTAACAGATTCTACTCAACCAAGCTGGGGTAAAATGTCTCCTCAGCAAATGATTGAACATTTGGAGCACGGGGTTTTGGTAAGTCTTGGCGAACCGGAAGCTGATAAGTGCTTCACTCCTGAAGAACAGTTGGAAAAATGGCAGGATTCTTTGTATAACCACAGAAAAATGCCGAAGGATTTCCCTGCGCCGTTTTTAGCGGATGATGAAAAACTATTGGAGTTAAGACATAAAAATCTTGAAGCAGCAAAACAGTCTTTCATTGATAATTTAAAAAGATTTGTGATCTATTACAAAGAAAATCCACAGGCAGAACACCTGAATTTTGTCTTTGGAAAATTAAATAAAGAAATGTGGGAACTGATGCACAAAAAACATTTTACGCATCATTTTGAACAGTTTGGATTGATTTAAATTCAGAAGATAATATAAAGCAGCATTCTTTAATGAATTGCTGCTTTTTAATTGTATAACTATTTGATTAAATTGTTTTTAAATGATTTTATTGCTAACTTTAGGATGCGAAATCCGAAAAGCATAAAGAGTAGGAACAATCATTAAAACTAAATCATTATGAAAAACTTAAAAAAACTCTCAAGACCAGAGTTGAGAGCCATTGAAGGATCTGGTCCTAACTGGTCTTGTACACCAACTTCGTGTCCTAAAGGAAGCTGCTGTATTCCCGGAATCTGGCCGACTACTCCAAGAGCGTGCGTTATTTGTGCAGATTCTTAGTCGTACAAATAAATTTCATGTATCATTTTAATTAGCCTGTTTCGGTTAAAATAATTCTAAACTCCCTTTCAACTTATGTTGAAAGGGTTTTTTATAATCTTATGTTAAAAACTTCATGATATTTGATACCCTTATTTTTATTCCTTATTTTCAGGCTTAATTATATCATAAAACAAAAGAAATGAACGAAAACTGGCTACAGAAATATGAAGAAGTAAAAGATGTTCTCATATGCCCGACGGATTTGGAAACCTATTTTACGTCTGATGAAATTGCAGGACAGCCATTGGAAACGATGGAGATCGGAAATGTTTCTCTTCCTTCCGGTAAAATAGTGGTGAGAGATCCTCTTGTTGATCTGAACGGAAATCAATCTCCGTATTTTATTCAGGCTCCGAAAGGTGATTTTCCTGTAACCATTGCCGTGGTAAAGTCAGAAGACTGGGGTGACAGATATGCTGTTGTTAAAGTGGAATTTACTAAAGAAAAACCCATTGTTTACAGGGAAGCCTTGGTTGGAATTGAAGAATTGGAAGGCGTTACTGAAGATGATTATTTCGGTTTTGGCGTGGATGCGGGTTTAGGCTGTATTACGGATAAAGAAGTGCTTCCTTTTGTGGATAAATTTGTGGACGAAACTGATCTTGACAATTTTTACGATGATTATTTCGCCGCACTTTTCGAGCAAAGCTATAAAGACCATCCGAAAAATCAAAGAGATGCCGGAGACTGGATCAACTGGAAAGTTCCGGATACCAATTATCATATTCCTATGTTTGCAAGTGGTTTTGGAGACGGTACTTATCCTGTATATTTTGCTTATGATAACAATAACAGTATTTGCGGATTATACATCCAGTTTATAGATATTGAATTAGCCTTAAGCGAAGATGGAGATGAGGATGATGTAGATTAAAAAAGATCAGCCGGATAATTTTTTTCTGAAAAACTAAATATGACGAAAACTTTTGCTGAGGAAGTAGTAGAATTTAATCGAAACTTAAAATATTACGGAAATCTTCCCGATGATTTTCAGGTGTTAAATCCTTATCTCGACAATCCCGAAACCATAATTGTCATGGAAAGGTTTTATAAGAAATATTACAATGATTCCAACAAAAGAAAATTTCTGATAGGGATTAATCCCAGTCGTCACGGAGCAGGCGTTACAGGAGTTCCTTTTACAGATACCAAACGTCTGGAAAGCGTGTGCGGAATTAAAATGGAATCTGCTCATACGCATGAAGTTTCCTCAGTATTTATGTATGATGTGATTGAACAGTATGGCGGAGCAGAAAATTTTTATCAGGATGTTTATATTAATTCTCCGTTTCCTTTAGCAATCGTCAGGAAATCGAAAGGTAGCTGGATCAACGCCAATTATTATGATGATAAAGAACTTTTTAAAGATGTAAAAGATTTTATGATTGATTGTTTAAAGAAACATATCACCCTGAATCTCGACATTTCGGAAGTCTTTGTTTTGGGTAAAAAAAATGCAGATTTTATTTCAAAATTAAATAAAGAAGCCAATTTATTCGAAAAAATGACGGTTTTGGAACATCCGAGATACATTCAGCAGTATAAATCCAAAGAGAAACAATTGTATATCGATAAATATATTCTCACACTGAAAAATTAAAACTCTCTGAATTTTTCAGAGAGTTTTTAGAACGGTGATATTAAATATCGCCAGAACGAGGGAAAACATGATAATCCCCCCGATTGCTCAGGGGACATCATCACAATATTATGCTTTAAAATCTTTCACGGTACAATCACCTATCTTAATGAATTTCATGGTTATTAGTTTTTACCTTAACGATAAGCGTATTATTTTTTGATAATTTTATAAGACTCTTTAGAAGACTTTATCATGTAAACACCTTTTGGAAGATCAGAAATATCAGATTCGTTTGTTCCTTTTTGTGTTTCAATTGTTTTTACCAATTGTCCGCTTTGGCTGTACACCTCAAACTTACTGTTTTCCTCAGTTTTAATGGTAAGTGGACCGCTTGTTGGATTAGGAAAAATCCCTGAATCTTTTTTCGATGATCTTACTTCATTGGCAGCTAATACAAGTCCGGTATCTTTTACCCATGTAAATGCATCTAATCCCATATACTGATAACCACCTCCTGCGGTAATTTGTAGCTGATCGATAACGATATTGCTATAATTCTGTCCGTTAAGATTAGTCATGTCTATTAAAGTATATCCATTCGTTGTAGCAATAGAGTTAACAAACCCTGTAGTTTTTGTCTGAGTAAATTTTGTAACTCCGGATAATTTACCTGTAATAGTTAATGTCCCAGTTACATTCTGTGCAGTATTTGCTGCGCCTAAATAAACCCAGAATCTGTTTACTTTAAATAAATTAGATGTTGTCTTAATACTAAAAGAAGTTCCGGCAGATTGGTTACCCGCTCCGGAGTTATCTATATATCTGTTGTCAATTGCGGTACCACTCCATCCAGTCCCCGGATAAGAAGCCTGAATATCGTAGGTATTTACATGCGACAGAATATTGAATATTACTCCATTATCAGTAAAGCTTGCGCTTGCATTAGATTCTGTCTCAAATTGTTCCGTACTGGTCTGTCCAAAAGAAAAGACCGAAATAAAAAGAACAGATAAGGTAAAAAGTATAGTACTTTTCATGATTTTAAATTTTTAGGTTGTTAATTATTGTCTTGATGGATATATACCATTTACGCAGATAATATAATTAAGACCAAGGTAAGGTGGCATATTGTTAACAGGCACATTTTGCCCTGTAAACGTTACTGAAGCTCCATTAATTTGTGTATTAGGAGCCGCATCTGTAAAACTTGGAACAGGTTGAAAATCTCTTCCTGCATATGTTCCTGAAACAGCAATCGAAGAATTACCCGAAGGAGTTGCCGTTGTTGCATTCGAAGAAGAAACTCTTAGCTGGCTGATCATTGATGGAAGATTTGAGCTAAGAAGAGTATTAGTTGGTGTTCCTGCTGCTTCTCCCAAAGCAATATTTTTTCCTGTGTTTGAAGTTCCAGCCCCAATAGGTGTTCTTCCGTTAAGGTTAGGCAAAGCGAATGTTGTTCTTCCGTCTCCGCCATAAGTTGTTCCCAGGATAGAGAAAAGTGCCTGATTTTGGCTGATACTTAGTATTGCACCGTTGCATAGCATATATCCTCTTGGTGCAAAATCACCTGCAAATAATTTGATGGTTCCTATTAATTCTTCGTCCATGATTATTGTATTAATTTGTTAGTACTTAAAAAAAAAATTAAGGTCTTGAAGGATAAATTCCCTCTACACAAATGATGTAGTTAATTCCTAAATATGGAGGCATATTATTAACCGGTAGATTCTGTCCTGTAAAAACAACAGATTGTGGATATAATACCGTGTTTGGTGCTGCATCTACAAAGCTTGGAACAGCCGTAAAATCTCTTCCTGCCTGTATACCGCTTACTGCGATCGATGTATTTGCAGTAGGCACAGAAGTTGTCGCATTAGATGATGAAACCTTTAGCTGGCTCGCAAAACTCGGTAAATTAGAAGAAAGTAAAGTATTTTGTATTGTTCCTCCTACCTCTCCTAGAGTATAAGATCTTCCGGTATTTGAATTCCCCTGACCGATCGGAGTACGTCCGTTAAGATTTGGCAGGGCAAAAGTTCTGATACCATCACCACCGTAAGTTGTTCCTAAAAGTGAGAATAAAGCACTGTACTGTGCAATGCTTAGTAAAGCACCGTTGCAGAACATATAGCCTCTAGGTGCAAAATTGCCTGCGAATACTTTAACTACGCCCATTAATTCGTCGTCCATGATAATATAATTTTCAGTTTTTTTAATTCCTACTCTGTTTATGGCTTTTCGGATGCCGCCAGAAAATCTTTAAAAACTTATGTCGTATTGATATGTCAAAGTAACGGCAATAGCATGATGCATGGTAGAGTAGAAAATACCAAATTGAAGATTCCGTATTTCTACGTAATGAGAATTGTAATGAACACCGGGAGTATAAAAACTTAAATAAAATCTTCCTCAAAATCCCTGTATTTAGTATTTTTGTGTAAATCCAATTAAAACTAAAAATGAACGAATTTGTAGTATCAGAACTGAAGAACAATATTGCCGAAATTACATTCGGAACTCCGAAAAGCAACTCGCTTCCAGGAGCTATTCTTGAAAAACTGGCACAGACCATTCTTGATGAAGGTGCAAAAGAAGAAGTAAAAGCCATTCTTGTAAAAAGTGAAGGTGAAAAAGCTTTCTGTGCGGGAGCAAGTTTCGATGAACTTCTGGAAATTGAAGAGCTGGAAAAATCAACAAAATTTTTCGGAGGCTTTGCCAAAGTGCTGAATGCGATGAGAAACTGCGGAAAAATAGTCGTGGTAAGAGTTCAGGGGAAAACAACCGGCGGTGGAGTGGGAATTGCCTGTGGAGCAGATTATTGTTTCGCTACCAAAGATTCAGCTTTGGCATTAACGGAAATAAATTTAGGAATAGGACCATTTGTAATAGGACCTTATGTAGAAAGAAAAATCGGAAAATCCCAGTTTTCAGCCATGGCAATTGATGCAGACTTCAGATCGGCAGAATGGGCAGAACAGCACAATATTTATCATTCGGTTTCAGAAACCATTGAAGATATGGATGTCAAGCTTGAAAAATTCCTTCAGACACTGGCTTCAAGAAGCAGCGATGCTTTAGCTTTAATTAAAAAGGTTTCGTGGGAAGGAACAGATCATTTTAACGAACTGATGCCTGCAAGAATTCATATGAGTGCAAGTCTGATTCTGGAAGATTCTGCGAAGAAAAATATCGAAGCCATCAAAGAAAGATTAAGAGCGAAGTAACTGCTGTTATTTTTATGATACAACCGTCAATTTTTGGCGGTTTTTTTTATTTTAATCTGATTTAAAAAAATAAAATTTATTATCTTGTAGATTCAAAATGGTTATAAATATATCATGATAGCTTAAGTCTAAAAATAGCAGATATCATGATGATCAAAAACTAATACAATGGGATCTTACGAAATCTTTATTTTGCTGATTTGTCTTTCAGCAGCATTTGCTTTTATTAATCAGAAATTTTTAAGACTGCCTTTTGTCATTGGTTTGTTTTTTCTTTCTACTGTGCTTTCCGTAGTTGTACTAAGCTCACAGTTATGGATGGATATAGATGTTCAGAAAATTAAACATTATCTAGAGAATTCAGGGCTGGATAAGCTTATTATAGATGTTTTTCTGGGCTTTTTGCTTTTTGCTGGAGCATTGCATACCAACTGGGGAAACCTGCGTTCGCAGATCAAATCCATTACAAGTTTTGCTTTGGGAGGAGTTATTATTTCCACAGGAATTATAGCTGTTGTGTTTTACTTTGCTGCAGGACTTTTAGGATTAGAAATAGATCTGGTATATTGTCTTCTATTTGGTGCATTGATCTCTCCTACCGATCCTATAGCCGTACTTGGTATTTTGAAACAGGCAGGAGTTCCCAAAAAGACAGAATCTGTAATTGTTGGAGAAAGTTTATTTAATGATGGAGTAGGTGTGGTTCTTTTTATTGCTTTACTGGATACTTTGCGGGTAGGAAGTTTCAGCTTTGGTCATTTTGGAGTGCTTTTTATTCAGGAAGCTGTTGGAGGAATATTGGTAGGATTGGTTTATGGTTACTTTCTGCATTTGCTTTTAAAAGCAGTAGATCATTATGAAACCGAAATATTAATCACACTGGCATTTGTGATGGGTGGTTATTATATTGCAAATTATTTTCATATTTCGGGTGCCTTATCTATGGTTGTAATGGGATTAATGGTAGGGAATTTCCGTACCAGTGTTTCTATGAGCGATACAACACAGGAATACGTAAATAAATTCTGGGAACTGGTAGACGTGGTTTTAAATGCTTTATTATTCATCATTATAGCTTTTGTATTAATTGAAGTAGACTTTAAGACAGAATATGTAATTCTCGGTTTGTTATCTGTTATTATTGTACTTTTTACGAGAGCATTTCTGGTATATCTTCCGCTGAGTATTTTTCCTAAATTTTTTAATCTCAACAGAAGCGATGCCCGTATTATTTCATGGGGAGGATTACGTGGCGGACTTTCACTTGCTCTGGTAATCTCTCTTCCCGGTAGTTCTGCAAAAGAAGTATTGCTTGTAGCAACTTACTTTACCGTATTATTCAGTATCCTCATTCAGGGCTTAACGATAGGTAAGGTGGCTGCGTGGAGCAAAAAATCTGATAATTAAAATTTCCCAAAAAAATATTTTGCAGATTCAAAATAAATAATAACTTTGTAATTCAAAGTTCTTTTTATGGAATCAAAAAACTATCACGAAGACTTATCACACATTCGCTCCATGATGGAGCGTTCTTCCAGATTTATTTCTTTGAGCGGGTTGTCCGGAGTTGTTGCGGGATTAGCGGCAATTATAGGAGCAGTGTATGTCTATTTTGTTTTTCAGAGAGAGGGAATTGATTATTTTGATGGGGAAAGAAATATTTTTGGACCATCATTAGTGAAAGAACTTGTCATCATCGGCATTGTTATTTTAGGGGTTGCATTGCTCAGTGGTTATATTTTCACAGCCAATAAAAGCAAAAAGAAAGGTTTGAAGATCTGGGACGCAACAACTAAAAGACTTTTGGTTACCTTTGCAGTTCCTTTGATGACGGGAGGCTTCTTTTGTCTGGCACTTCTTTATCATCATCTTTTTGTATTTATTGCTCCGGCAACACTGCTGTTCTACGGACTGGCTCTGGTAAGTGCGGAACGATATACCTTAACGGATATAAAATATTTAGGCTATTGTCAGATTGTTTTAGGATTAATTTCCTTATTCTTTTTAGGATGGGGACTGGTTTTCTGGACAATAGGATTTGGTGCTTTGCATATCGTCTATGGATTGATAATGCATAAGAAATACAAATAGAATTGTGAAAAAATGGGGGATATTTTTAATCATTATTTTTGCAGTTGTGTTCTGCAAAGCTTATTTATTCCGGATATTTTTTTCATATGACATAATTAAAGAAAGAACGGTTTTAGATATTGCCAACGAGAAACTGAAAAATCGGTTAAAGGAAACTGAAAAAATTACAACTATGGAAGATCTTCTTCAGAATTCTTTGAAAGAAACAGCTTCTACCCTGAATTTTTCATTTGATAAATGTGATCATGAAACAGATAAATTAGTAGAAACCAAAAAAGCAAACTGTATCGGTTATTCGGCATTTTTAGCTTCTGTTATTCAATTCAAATTGAAACAGAGCGGACTGCAAAATGATTGGAAGGTTCATCATAACGTCGGAGAAATTTATTTAATGAATGAAAATATCAACAGACATTTTAATTCTGAATTTTTCAGAGATCATGATTTTGTAACCGTTGAAAATGTAAAGACAAAGGAAACAATCGGTGTTGATGCAACAGTGTATGATTATTTCAGAATAGAAAGGATAAAATTAAAATGATAAATATAAATCAACTCAACAAAGAATTCGAAAGCCGTGTAAGATTGGGCATTATGTCCGTTCTCATGGTAAACGACTGGGTTGATTTCTCAGAAATGAAAAGCCTGCTGGAAATTACGGACGGAAATCTTGCCAGTCACAGCAACGCGCTGGAAAAAGCAGCATATATAGAAGTGAAGAAAGAATTTGTAGGCAAGAAACCCAAAACATCATATCGGGTAACCCAAAGTGGAAGAGAAGCCTTTACAGAACATCTTAATGCTTTGGAAAAATTACTCGGAAAATAAGAGTTAAATTTTTTTATTTTAAAACTTTGAAACACAAAGTACTTTTAATATTTTAAAATGTAAATTATGACTTTAGAAAAACAAAAAACAATCATCATTTTCGCAGTTTCTGCATTATTGATGCTTACGGCATTTTTTGCCAATCTTTTTGCAGAAGGCTGGAACTGGTCTCCTGCTGATTTTATTATTGCCGGAACTTTACTTTTCGGAACTGCATTTTTCATCAATCTTGTCATCCGTTCGAAAAAATCTTTACGGTATAAACTGCTGATCTGCTTTGCGATTTTATTAGCTCTGGCTTTAGTCTGGATCGAATTGGCAGTCGGGCTTTTCGAAACTCCTTTCGCGGGAAGCTAACATTGTAAAAAACTAAAACATAAATGAACAGGAAAACATTTTTAAAAAAGATCTTTCAGCTTTCTGTAGTAGGAGCATTTCCTCTTCTCTATTCATGGCAGATCGAACCGTTTTGGCTTGAGTTTGTAGAACGGAAACTTCCGGTTAAAAATTTACCCAAAAATCTTGAAGGAAAAATCCTGATGCAGATTTCTGATCTCCATGTTGGAACCCGCTTCGACTGGAATTTCATTATCGATTCTTTTCAGAAAGCTAAAAAATACAATCCCGACTTCGTGGTGTACACAGGAGATTTTGTTAATCATGGAGGAGCTAAAGAAACGGAAGACCTTAAAAAAGTGATGGAACATGTTGTGTTGGGAAATCTGGCAACATTTGGAATTCTGGGAAATCACGATTACGGAAAAGACTGGCAGGATCTTCAGTCGTCCGACAATATCTGCAATATTCTGCAAGGCTTCGGAATCACAATGCTGAATAATGCGCAACAGGAAAGCAACGGACTGAATTTTATCGGTTTTGAAGATTTATGGTCGCCCAATTTTGCACCGCAGAAAGTGATGAAAGATTATGATCCTTCCAAAGCGAATATTATTCTCTGTCACAATCCCGATGCCTGTGATAAAGATATCTGGAATGGTTATCAGGGTTGGATTCTGAGCGGACATACGCATGGAGGACAATGCAGAATTCCCGGAGTCATTACGCCTCTGCTTCCCGTGAAAAACAGAAAGTATATTTCCGGAGAAGTTGATCTTGAAGATGGAAGAATGCTTTATATCAACCGTGCTTTGGGACATTCTTTTCAGGTTCGCTTTATGGTGCGTCCGGAAATTACGGTTTTTACTTTAAGACAAGGATAAATGACAAAACTGGGACTAAAAATTTTTGTATTGGGAATATTGGTGATCATAATTTTCACCATAGATTATCCTTTAAGAGAAAAAACACTGTATGGTAAATACGTCAATACAAATTACGAAAATCCGATTTGCTGTGTTGAAGCTCCTCATGAACCGGATACTTTGATCTTATTCCGTGACGGACATTTTGAAAGCGGATTTTATGGGAAAGGTCGGTTTGAGGTTAGTAACGGGCTTGTTTCCAGAATTATATTGCATTATATAAGTGATGGAGAACCGGCATTAGGTAATACTTATTTTTCGAATAAACTTTTTGAAAAGCCAAAAATTATTCTGAATGCAGACATGAATCATGTCTATACTAAAATCGATTAAAATTATAAACTATGAATGAAAAAACAATCATAACAATCGGAAAAACTCTGTTTTGGCTTTCATTTATTTTAGGAAGCATCTCTTTGTTCGGGTATGCTCTTACTAAAAATGATTTACTTGCTGAAGGTGGAATTTTGGTTTTGGAATATGGATTTGTAGTTAATATGATTGTTCTTGTTACTCTATTAATCTACGGAATTGTTCATAAGAGTAAACTCAATGCCTGTCTTAAATCTTCAGGAATTATGCTGATTAATATTCCCATAGCAATAATTTATATCATTATTGGAGTTCAGCTTGTTTCAATTAATTTTTTAAACTCATAAACTATGAAAAAAATACGCGTCAAATTTCTTCTATTCGTCTATAATAAAACCCAGAAACTGTACAGAACCTATTTCAAGAAAAAGAAAAGGCAGTGGCAGTTTACAGAAAAACAACTGCTGGAGTTTCAGGAAGCTTCTCTGGGCAGAAAACTGGGAGAATTTTATAAAAAACATGGTTTCACGATGATTCCCAAAATGGAAAATCACGATGTTCATCATCTTATTACAGGATGCGGAACCAATTTTGAGGACGAAATCGCCATGCAGTTTCTCCTGTTAGGAAACGGAAAACTCAACGCCCATCTTTTGGCAGCGATTGTTTTGGGAAGCCTCATTTTACCGGAATATTACAAACTCTACATCAATGCCTACAAAAAAGGACAAAATATGCGTCCGTTTTACCAGTGGGATTTTGAAGCTTTGCTCTGGCAGAATTTTGAGCATCTGAAAGATTTCATTCAACAGAAGAATACCGCTGTTTTATATTAATTATGGAAAGGGTAAAATTTAGTCCCGTCGGAAAAAGTCTGTTTCTGATTTCGTGGCTGCTTGGAACCATCATCTTATTGCTATTCTGGATCTCCGAATCTTGGTTTTTTGTATGGCTCGGATTTTATTATGTCGTTATTGCCATTGTTGTCAACATGATTGTTTTCTGCTCCGAACTGATTACTTTTTTAACAGATATTTCAGATAAAAAATCTCACGGAAACTCCGCTTTGCTGATTTTGTTGAATATTCCGATCGCCGTTCTTTACTTTTTTATTTTCACCAACATTTAAACTAACCTATGAAAACACATCACTATATATTTCTTACGACCCTGCTTTTTGTTATTGTATTTTATGATCAGAATGTCGGTCTCAATCTCGGAATTATCGGAATTATTTATGCCGTGCTTACTTTCTTCAGAACACCTGAAAGAAACCGAACCAAAACGTTTATTTTTCTTTTTGCAACGAGCATTATTTCGAGTGCTGCGTTTGCGTGGTACGGAGATTTTCCGTCCTTTCTGGCGGTTGTCAGTTCACTGTTATTGTTAGGATACAGATCCCGAAACCGCAGGATGAAAATCCTTTTGCTGGTTCCGGTTTTTGTGACGAACTGCTTTACAGAGTTTTTCAGAATCCTGAATTTCGATGCATGGCTTCCCAAAAGAAACGTTTCCGGTTTGTGGCAGAAAACACTGGCTTTTGTAATAATTCCTTTAATTCTGATCTCCGTTTTCTTCGGAATTTATTCTGCAGGAAGCGATCATTTTGCCAATTTATTCACTAATGTGGAGCTGGATATTAATTTCTGGCAGCTTTTTGCTATGATTGTTTTAGGCTTTTTTATCGCATTCAATTACTGGAATTTCGCCGTTGAACGTTTTATTTACAAAAGCAACAGATTGCTGGATAACAATTTCGGGGAGAAAGATAAAATTCAGAAAGCCACCTATTCTTTTCTTGATCTGGATGCAGAAAGAATGAGCGGCGTAATTTCTTTATTTGCGCTGAATATTCTGCTCGTCTTTTTCATCATCACCTACAACTATGAACAGTTTTACGAGTCAGTAAAAAGTCCTGTAAAACTCTCCGAAGAAACACATGAAAGAGTAAATGCAGTCATTCTGTCGATCATCATGTCGATTCTGGTGATCATGTTTTACTTTAAATCGAATTTCAATTTTGATTCCAAAGCCGGATTGATGAAAATTTTAGCCAAAGTCTGGATTTTCCTGAATGCCATTCTCGTTATTTCTGCCATGGTGAAAAACTCAGAATACATCATCAATTATGGGTTTACCTACAAAAGACTGGGTGTTTATGCATTTTTGATATTGGCTTTAATTGGTTTGTTCACCACTTTTATTAAAATTCAGAAGCAAAAAAGAAATGCTTTCCTTTTCAATACGATGGCTTGGTATATTTACGGAGTAATCCTTGTTTGCAGCTACATTAATTGGGGCGGCATCATCACTTTTAAAAATATGAAACGTAAAGACTTTGCTTTAAACTACCATAAAACTCAAATTAATTTCAGTGAGAAGCAATTGCTGAATTATGCCGAAGAACATCACAACGATGCCTTAAAATCTGAAATTCTGAATTTAGAAAGAGTGAAATTCCAGAAAAATGAAACATTTCTTTCTCAGGTTTTGTATTACCAGAATTTAAAGTAAGAAGATCTTCGGTCAAACCTCACAGGTTTCAAAAACCTGTGAGGTTTTTTCTATTATTCACAAATTTGCCATCAAAAAAGGCATCTAAAATTAGCAATGGAACAATTTTGGCATCTCCATAAACTTTAAAATCAAGGCGGTTTATACCGCACTTAAAAATTATTATTATGAAAAAATCCTTATTGCTCATCCCGTTACTTATTGTTTCATGTCAAAAAGAATCTGCTCCGGCAGAAACTCAGAAAAATGATTCAGTAATCGTAAGCGAACAATCTGATACTGCTCCTAAAATGGATTCCGCAGCCGTAAAGATGAAGGATTCCGTAATCAACAATGCACCGAAAACAAAAGAAGTTCTTAAAACAGGAGTGATGAGAACCGTAAAGGATGGTAAAATTACCAGAACGGTAGATGCAGAGCAGTTTCCGATTACTTTAGGAGAAGAATTTACAAAAGACGGACAGGAATTTATTCTTAAAATTATCAATTTCGACCAATCTAAAATAAAGGCTAAAATTTCCACCAATGAAAAGGATTTCAACATCCGCTTTAACCAGATCAAACTTCCCAACGGAGATTATGACGGACCTTTCGGAAGAGAAATTACTTATGATGTAAAAGATAAGGGTGAAGTTTGGCTGATCATCGGTAAAAGCAATATGGCTTCCGGAAATACCAAAGGCAGTTTTACCGTAAGTGTAGAATAATTTTTATCATTTTGGTACAGTTTCTGCAAAGACAATGTTAAAATTTATCATTATGAAAAATATATTTTTGACGGCGACAGTAGCTTCAGTAGCTCTTGTAAGTTGTGGAACGGTGCAGTCGTTGGTTCAGAATACATTTCCTTATACAGCCAATGTGTTAGTTTCCACAGGAGTTCCCGCTGATAAAGAAGTTTCTTCCACTTCCACCGCTTCTAATGTTCAGACTTGGTTTGGAGGAAATAACAATGCAAAAATTAAAGACGTAAGAATATCGGATGCAAAAGTTTCTGTTGTTTCTCCTACAGGAGGAAGCCTGAATGCTTTTAAATCGATAAAAGTATACATTTCATCGAGCGGAACAGGAGAAAGACTGGTTGCTTCGAGAACTAATATTTCTACCGATGCTTCAAGTTTGAATCTTGATCTTGCAACCTCAGGATTTTTGGATGAGGTAGTAAAAAGTACGGGGGTTACCGTAAGAACGGTTTATGAACTGAAGAACCAGACAAGTTCTGACATGAACCTTAGAATCGCACTAAATTTCAGCAGCGTTCCTGCAAATTAGTTTTTTTATAAAAGTTTATTTTAAAAAAACGTCTTTCAGATTTCTGAAAGACGTTTTTGCTGTTTTTTATAGAAAAGATTATTTAAAATCTACCAGTTCCACATCAAAAATAAGGGTTGCTCCCGGAGGAATTACGCCACCTGCTCCGTTGTCTCCGTATGCAAGATCAGCCGGAATGTAAAATCTGTATTTTGCACCTTTCGACATCAGTTGGATTCCTTCTGTCCAGCCTTTGATAACGCTTGAAAGATTTAATTCGATCGGTTGTCCTCCGTTTTTATCCGTAGAATCGAAAACCGTTCCGTCCATTAATTTTCCGGTGTATTTTACGTTTGCAGTACTTGAAGCAGTTGGTTTTGCTTTACCATCGCCTTCTTTAAGAACTTCATATTGTAAACCGCTTGCTGTGGTTTTTATGTTCTTGTTCAGTTTATTTTTAGCTAAAAACTCAGCACCTTTCTTTTTGTTTTCCTCTGCTTTTACTTTTGCTTCAGCCTGTTTTTTTTCGTTCTGCTTCTGCATAAAGCCCTGTAAAAAAGTTCCCATTTCTTCTTTCGGGAATAAACTTGGCTTATCTCCGAATGCATCTTTAAAACCTTGTGCCAATAATTCAGGATCTGCCGGAAAGCCCTGCTTCTTCATGTTTTCAGCAATATCTAAACCGATGTAGTAAGAAGCTTTCTGCTCGTCTGTATAAGATTTCTGAGCGAATGCAAGATTTACTCCTGTTAAAAGAACTAAGGTAAATAACGTTTTTTTCATTGTAGAATGTAAATATATTTTCTGCGAATTTAAGCTTTTGTAACGGAATCCATCACAATAGTTACCGGACCGTCATTAATTAACGAAACTTTCATGTCTGCTCCGAAAATTCCGCTCTCGGTTTTCAGTCCGGATTTTGAAATTTCTTCTTTAAAATAATCAAACAAAGGAATGGCTTTATCCGGCTTTGCGGCTTTAATGAAAGAAGGGCGGTTTCCTTTTTTGTAATCGGCAATCAACGTAAACTGACTGATGCATAATATCTCTCCCTGAATATCCTGAACAGAAAGATTCAGTTTGCCATCTTCATCCCCAAAAATCCTGAGGTTTAAGATTTTCTGTACAAGCCAGTCTGCATCGCTTTTTTCATCATTTTCATCAATTCCTACCAGAAGCATTAGTCCGTTTCCGATTTCCCCAACAATTTTCCCATCCACTTTTACGCTGGATTCTGAAACTCTTTGTATGACAACTTTCATTTCCTAATAATAAATATTTAAAATTTTCCCAGCCGGATCATAATTGTAAAGATACGTTTTCGGCTGTACATTGGCTACAGCAGTGGGTTGTCCGGTTAATAAAATCCATTGGGCATTGTCTTTCGGGCAGACAATTCTGATGTTGTCCTGAACTTCTAGGGTCGTATTGTTATCGGGACAGATGTGAGGCGCGTTTCTGTCGTAGGCTTTAAAAGAATTGTCGGATGCTCTTACTACGATTAGCCCCTTCGTTCCGGATTGCTGCTCATTGATGTAAACCCAGCCACCAACCTGATTCAGTGCGTAGTAAGCAGGAAGGTTCAGATTTAGCGTAACGTTGATCGGGTTGTTTGGAAAGCAACTTACGGTATCTTCACGGCTTCCGCAGGAATGTATAGATAAATTACTGAAAATCAATAATGTGATGATAGATAATATTGAAAAAGTTTTTTTCATTTCAATTTAAATTTTTATATATTTGTAAAAATTAAACGATTATTACACGAAAACATTGTCCGGCAAATGTCGGATTATTTTTTTATACTAAAACTAAATTTTGAAAATTATGGCAAGCTATGTTACAAAGGAGGGATTAGAGAAAATGAAAGCTGAGCTGGAACAGTTGGAAACTGTAGAGAGACCAAAAATTACTCAGCAGATCGCAGAAGCAAGAGACAAAGGAGATTTGTCGGAAAATGCAGAATATGATGCGGCAAAAGAAGCTCAGGGAATGCTTGAAATGAGGATTTCTAAGCTGAAAGATGTGATCTCCACTTCAAAAATCATAGACGAAAGTCAGCTCGATACTTCAAAAGTTTCAATTCTTACCACAGTAAGACTTAAAAATAATGCAACCAATCAGGAGCAGGTATTTACTTTGGTTCCGGATAACGAGAGCGACCTGAAATCTGGAAAGATCTCAGTAAACACGCCGATTGCAAAAGGACTGCTTGGAAAAGCGGTAGGAGAAACGGCAGATATTACTTTACCAAACGGAAACAAACTGTCTTTTGAAGTATTGGACATTACCCTGTAATGAAAGAAAAAGAACTGAAGTTTAATTTCTAATCAAAAACATTTTTAAGTAAAAATGAGCACAATATTCACAAAAATCATCAATGGCGAGATCCCCTCATATAAAATTGCCGAGGATGAAAACTTTATTGCATTTCTGGATGCAATGCCTTTAGTAAAAGGACACACGTTGGTTGTTCCCAAAAAAGAAGTTGATTTAATTTTTGATCTGGACAGCGAAGAATATAAAAATCTTTGGGGTTTTTCTCAGGAAGTTGCCCAAAAAATTAAAAAAGCAATACCTTGTGTGAGAGTTGGTGTGGCTGTTGTAGGATTAGAAGTTCCTCATGCTCATATTCATCTCATTCCGCTTAATACAGTGGAAGATATGAATTTTAAAAATGAGCGACTAAAACTTACGGGTGAAGAATATAGCGAAATTCAGAACTCAATAATTAATTCTTAAAAATAAAGGAACTCGTAAAGCAGATTTTTACGAGTTTCTTTAATCTATACCTTATATATTTAGATATAAAAAAATGAATTCAAACCAATGTTCTTTCTGCGGAAGAAAGAGAAATGAAGTGCAGATGCTGATTTCAGGTCAAAACGGCTTTATTTGCGAAAATTGTATTGAGCAGGCTCATGCAATCGTGAAAGACAGCAGTTCAAAATCAGGTTATGCTCCGGCAGAAAATATAAACGAACTTAAGAAACCGAAAGAAATTAAAGAATTTCTCGATCAGTACGTAATCGGGCAGGATCAGGCAAAAAAACAATTGTCGATTGCTGTGTACAATCACTACAAGAGATTACTTCACGCTCAGGACGAAAACAGGGAAGTAGAGCTGGAAAAATCAAACATCATCATGATCGGTGAAACAGGAACAGGAAAAACACTTTTGGCAAAAACCATCGCCAGAGAACTGAATGTTCCATTCTGTATCGTGGATGCTACGATTTTGACGGAGGCAGGTTATGTAGGTGAAGATGTGGAAAGTATCCTTTCAAGACTTTTAATGGTTGCCGATTATGACGTGGAAAAAGCGGAAAAAGGAATCGTTTTTATTGATGAAATTGATAAAATCGCCAGAAAATCAGATAATCCGAGTATCACAAGAGACGTTTCCGGAGAAGGAGTTCAGCAGGGATTACTGAAACTTTTGGAAGGCAGTATTGTAAATGTTCCGCCACAGGGAGGAAGAAAGCATCCGGATCAGAAATATATTCAGGTGAATACACAAAATATTCTGTTCATTGCAGGAGGAGCTTTCGACGGGATCAAAGAAATCATTGAAAGAAGAATGAACAAGCAGGCAATTGGTTTCAGTTCGGAAAAAATTAACAAAACGGATGAAGACGAATACATATTAACCAATATTAATGCAATTGATCTTCGTTCTTTCGGTCTTATTCCTGAACTTTTGGGAAGATTCCCGATCATTACCTATCTTGATAGGCTTACCAAAGAAACGATGGTAAGAATTATGAAAGAACCTAAAAATTCAATAGTAAATCAGTTTATCGAACTTTTTAAAATGGACGGAACAAATCTGAAGTTTACGGATGGAGCCATTGAAAAAATTGTTGAAGAAACTATTGAAAAAGGTTTAGGAGCAAGAGGTTTGAGAGGAACCACAGAAAAGGTGCTTGAGGATTATATGTTTTCTATAGGTGAAGAACAGGAGATCATATTAACAGAGGATAATATTTTTGTTAATAAATAAAATATTTTTGTTTTTTAGTAAAAAAAACATAACTTTGCATTTGAGATATTGTATTAACACACAAATATTTATATACAATGAGAAAAAGTTTATTTGCTATTGGTTTATTGGCAGCTACTTATTCTGTTCAGGCGCAGAATGTTCTAGTACACGTAGATGATGCTGCTACTACGTATGTAAGTGAAGGTACTTTGGTATATAGTGGAGGGGGATTCCAGACCAGAGGAGCTGGTATCGTAGATGTTCATGGGAACATTATGGTAGATGCTTCTTCAGCGGACGCTTTCAAAACAATTACTACTGGTGGTGCTAACAAAACAGATGGTGGAAACATCGTCTTAAGACTTAATACACCAGGAAGTTACGATGCTTCTACTTACGGTCAGCTTTACATTAATGGAATTTCTGCGGCAAATCTTACCGGTGTGGTGAGTAAAGAGTACAGAACGGCTAAAAATGGTAACGGAAACTATTTCCAGCAAATGGCATTACCTTTTGCAGGAAAAGCGTACAGTACCTTATCAACAGAGTTGAACAAGTCTTTCGGTACTACAAGAACCCTTAACAATCCGGGATTTGTTAACAATGATTTGATCTTATCATGGAATAACGCAAATGCCGTTTCAGATCATGTTACGAATCTTGCCAACACAACTCCTAATTTTCCGGCATACTACATGTTGGGCTCGAGATCAAACAATCTTGATTTAAGTACTCCACCATCAACTTTACCCACTATTGCACCTACTGCTACAGGTAGTGTTTATACATTAAGCGGTGCTCCGGTACGTTCTGAAGATCTTACAGCCGTGAGTTTGCAGAATGCAGGAAATGTTTCTTTTGGAACGAACGGTCTTGGGTATAATACTTATGGAGAGCAATATGCAACTTATCTTCAGGATCAGTTCTCTAATACAACAGGGAAATTCGTAGGAAACTTCGGTAAAAATATTTATCAGTTTGGAAATCCTTACTTTACTAATCTTGATTTATCAAGAATTGGATATGTTGAAAACACTGGAGTAACGGATGGAAATGCTGTGTCTAATATTTGGGGAGTAAAATATACAACGGGAACAGTCGTTAGTTATGCTGGAGGAAGCAACGGAGGTGGTGGAACATACACTACCGGAGCTCAGGTTCAGACATATACTACAGGAGGAGTTCCTGTTGGAGATACAGGTTTACTTATCAAACCAATGCAGACTTTCGTGTTGAAATTGAGAGACAACACAGCACAGACATTGAATTTTTCTACTCTTAGAAGATTCAACAGTACTGTAAGAGCTGCAAATGTAGATTATAATGTAAATGCTGCTAAATCTTCAGCGAACACAACCTTCGGACAAAAAGGAACTACCAATACTGTAAAACAGCTTGGAGTAATTGCTCTGGATGTTAATGGAAATGAAGTTGGAAGAACTTATTATGTGGTAAATCCAAACTTTACAACAGGACATCAGACATCGTCTGCAACAACGGTTCAGGCTTCTGCTACAGGAGGAGATGTTATCGGTACTTTTGAAGAAGCTCCAGGTGGAGGTTATGATAATAACAATCTTAACTATTGGTTATATATTAATGAAGCTAACGAAGTTAATTTCTTAGGGAAGAATGTTAAGCTCGTTAATTATAATACCAATGTAGTTAAATCTTATAAATTTGAAGTTAAAGAAAACGGTGAATTGGTAAATAACGGAGTACATCAGTTATCTTCAGGAATCGGATTCTATTATAAGGCTGCTAACGGAAGTTTGCAGCAGGCAATTCAGGGAGGTACCACTTCAGCAATCGCTACTGAAGCGGATCTGTACTATGGAGAGCCATCCGGTATCGTATTAGCAACAAATGATACTAAATCGCCATCAAGAACATTGGTTGTTTACAATCCTGCAATTGATAACTATATCGTTAGATTTGATCCTAATTGGAAAAAAGCAGACATCGAAGTTTATGATATGAGTGGTAAATTAGTAATCTCTAAAAAAGCTGTTGAGACTTCTAGAGACTTCGTAATTGAATTGGATAAAAATATCAAAAATTCTTACGTAGTAAAAGTTGTTTCAGACAAAGGAGATATTGTTAACACAAAAATCTTAAAATAATTGAATATGAAAACTATTAATAAACTGGTCTCTACTTTTTTTCTTTTTGCAATATTATGGGTGAGCGCACAGGCACCGCCAAACCCTGGTGACGGGGGAACCGGAGGATCTGGTTCCGGAGGTACTGTAGTATCCTCACCGATAGACATGTATGTGTATGCATTAGGAATTATTGCTGTATTGTTTATTGCATTTTTTACTAAAAGATATACAACGAAGAAAGCATAAAATTTTATTAAAATAATATTAAACTCTCTGATTACTCGGAGAGTTTTTTTATTTTTACGCTATGAAAAAAATTTTTACAATATCAGCTTTAGCAGCTGCATTTTCATTACAGGCTCAGTTTACAGTCTCCATTCAGGCCCCTGCCGATTTTAAAGACCAAGACGCAATTTTATATACTCTAAACGGTTCTAAAGATATTATTGTAACGAAAGAACAAAGTAAAGATAATACATGGACTTTCAAATATCCCAAGAATTATATGGGAATGATGAAAGTTTATTTTCCCAACTCCAATAACACGTTCAACTTTATTTCTGAAAATAAAAACGTAAGTGTTAAGCTTGAAACGCAGGCTAATAAAATAAAAGATATTGTTTATCTTGATGAAGCTAATGATATCATGAGTAAGCTTCAGGAAGGCTCACAGAAGAAGGAACTTATTCTGCCTGCTTTAGCTCAGATCAAAGAATATTATAAAGATAATACAGAGTTTGGAAAGGCATTAAAGACTGAGATCAACAGACTTTCCGGGAATGCTTCAGGAATAGATCAGGCACAGCATCCGTTTATTTATTTTTATAATACCAACTACAGTAAATTTTTGTCTGGCGATGCTTCAAAAAAAATAAATCAGGAAGAAATCATCAATTTTATTGATAAGTCTAACCATATGTTAGAAACATCATCATTATTAAGACCTATTTTAGTAAGCTACCTGAATTCAGGTGGTAATACTAAAGTTACAGCCTCAGTGGATAAACTTTTAGACAGACTGAAAGTAGAAACTCCAAGAGGACAAACAGTACTTTCCGAATTGATCGATATTTTTGATGTATACGATATGCAGGATTTCAAAGATAAATATCTTAATCTTGCCAAAAATCTGAAGTGTACAATTACCGACAGACTTGCATCCACATTAAAATCTAATGCCAACGTTGAAATGGGAGCTGTTTTCCCTAATTATAAGTTTAATTCACCAGTTAATACTACTGCTAAATCTTTACAGGATATTAAGGCCGATAAAAAGGTAGTTATTTTCTGGTCTTCCACATGTTCTCACTGTGAGAGTGAACTTCCTCAATTATTGGCTAAATATAGCGATTTGAAGGCTAAAAATGTTCAGATTGTTGGTTTATCTTTAGATGTGGATAAAGATTCTTATTCTAAGAAGATTGCAGCATTTCCATGGGTAAATGATTCTGAACTGAAAGGTTGGAACAGTACTTATGTAGATACATACAATGTTCATGCAACTCCTACGTATTTTATTTTGGATGCTAACAATAAGATAATCAGCAAACCAGAACATGTTGGTGATGTTTTGGAATATTTTAAGTTAAAATAAATTTGGAGGGAGTAAATATTTTTGTATATTTGCACCACCAAAACGGCGAGGTAGCTCAGTTGGTTAGAGCGCAGGATTCATAACCCTGAGGTCACGGGTTCAATTCCCGTCTTCGCTACAATTAATAAGCTGATTTTCAGTGTTTTAACTCTCTTTTTCAAGAGAGTTTTTTTGTGCCCTAATTCTAGGTACAACATAGGTACAACATTTTGCGGTTTTAAA
>NZ_JAULSJ010000036.1:0-43662 GCF_030518295.1 Chryseobacterium urinae
CACATTACAGTTTATGAAATTACTCTGAAAATATAAAAATAAAAAAGTCTCCTAAAATTTAGAAGACTTTTTGCGATCCGGACGGGACTCGAACCCGCGACCTCCGCCGTGACAGGGCGGCATTCTAACCAGCTGAACTACCGGATCAATTTTTTTTAAAAGAAATTGAGAAAACTTCTGCGATCCGGACGGGACTCGAACCCGCGACCTCCGCCGTGACAGGGCGGCATTCTAACCAGCTGAACTACCGGATCAATTTTTTTAAAAGAAATTGAGAAAACTTCTGCGATCCGGACGGGACTCGAACCCGCGACCTCCGCCGTGACAGGGCGGCATTCTAACCAGCTGAACTACCGGATCAAATTTTGTTTTAAAAGTAAATTGAAAAAACTTTTGCGATCCGGACGGGACTCGAACCCGCGACCTCCGCCGTGACAGGGCGGCATTCTAACCAGCTGAACTACCGGATCATGTTTTTGTTTCTTAAAGAACTTCGTTTCTTTTTTGTGATGGCAAAAGTACAACTTTTTTCGTTACCTGCAAATTTATTTCAAAAAAAATGCCTCCCGAAAACGGAAGGCGTTCATTATCAAATTTATTTTTTTTACAAGTGAGCGCTTAATTTCTCTGCGATCACTTCTTTTGGAGCTACTCCTACTAATTTGTCAACCACTTCTCCGTTCTTAAAAATAAGAACTGTAGGAATATTTCTGATCCCGTACTGCATAGAAATATCCTGATTGTTATCCACGTCTACTTTCCCTACTATTGCTTTTCCTTCGAAATCGCTTGCTACTTCTTCGATGATTGGTCCCAAGGTTCTGCAAGGTCCGCACCATACTGCCCAAAAGTCTACTAATACCGGCTTATCTGATTTTAAAACCGTTTCCTGAAATGAGCTATCTGTAATTTCTAAAGCCATTTTTGTTTCTTTTATTTAAATTAATATTATTCTTTTATAATTTCCTTAATTGGATAATCAAAATTACGCTTTTTGAGTAATAAGACTATCTATGCTCAACATTTGTATTTTCTATAACGAAATCTTTAGAAATTTCTTTCAGAGCTGTTGCCAGTGCATCAATATCTTCTTTAGTGGTTAAATGGCTGAAAGAAATACGAAGAGGCGTGCAATGATCCATTTCATCTTCAGATAAAACCATCATCATCACCATAGAAGGTTTTGAGGCTCCAGAAGAACACGCACTTCCCTGAGAGATCGCGATTCCTTTCATATCTAACTGAAGCCCGATGAGAGGGTTTTTATACGGTAATAAAGCGCTTAAAACGGTGTAAAGACTGTTTTCCTTCTCAGAACTTCTTCCGTTGAATTTAATGCCCGGAATTTCCGCTGTAAGCCTTTCTACGGCGTAGCCTTTAATTTCCTGCATATGACGGGTATACGCTTCAAGGTTTTTAAGAGAGATTTCCAGTGCTTTTCCTAATCCTACAATTCCTGCAACATTTTCTGTTCCCGCTCTTAAGCTTCTTTCCTGTGGTCCTCCTGTAATAATTCCTTTTAAACCGCTTGATTTTCTGATGAACGCAAACCCAACGCCTTTCGGTCCGTGAAATTTATGGGCACTGCAAGAAGCAAAATCTACATGAATATCGGAAAAATCCAGATTCATGTGAGCCATTGTCTGTACGGTATCTGAATGGAAAAGTGCATTATTTGCCTTGCAGAGTTCCGCTACTTTTTTAATATCGATAAGATTTCCGATTTCGTTGTTGGCATGCATTAAACTTACCAGTGTTTTCTTTTCGGAAGCCTTTAAAAGTTCTTCCAGTTTATGAAGATCAATATCACCCTTTTCATTCGGACGGATGTAGTTTACCTCTACTCCTTTTCTGCTCTTCATATCCAGAATACTCTCAGAAACACATTTGTGCTCAAGGGGTGAGCTGATGATTCTTTCTATTCCAAGATGCTCGACAGCAGATTTGATGATCATATTGTTCGATTCTGTACCGCAAGAGGTGAAAATAATTTCAGCGGGCGTTACATGAAGATAGTCTGCTACCTGCCTTCTTACGTTTTCGATAAGAATTTTCGCTTCCTGCCCAAAACTGTGTGTAGAGGATGGATTTCCGAAATTCATTTTCATGGTATCAACCATTGCATCGATAACTTCTTCCGAAAGTGGAGTTGTTGCAGCGTTATCAAGGTATACTTTATTCATTTTTACTTTGAAAATATTAGTTTCTGTGGAATATGTACAATCTGTAAAACCTACAAAATCAATAGAGTTTATCGTTTTAAAAGGCTCTGCTTCATCTGTATATTTTACCGCCCAAAATTAGTGAAAAAATTGGTAATGTCCTTCATTCGCCCACTTCAACATCGGCTTATCTCCGGAAGTATCTCCAAAAGCGATAATTTTATCGTATTTATGATTGCTGATTTCCTGCTGAATTCTTACCAGTTTTTCGTTTCCGTTGCAGTTTTTTCCCACAAAGTTTCCTGTAAAAACTCCGTTTCTGAACTCGGCTTTAGTGGAAATAAGCTGCATTTTAAAAGCTTCGGCAAATGGTTTTGTCCAGATGTCTAATGATGCGGTAACCAATAGACTATAAGTATTATTATGATCTATATTTTGAATAAAATCCAAGGCATTTTCCCTTACGATTTTAGGATAATAATGCTCAAAAAACTGTCTGGATTTTTTTTCTATTTTTTCCTGAGTCTGCCCTTTCAGAATGGAACCGATAAAGCTTTTTTTCACTTTCTCCGTATCGGCAAGTTTCAGTTTTAAAAGAACAAAAAGCGGAACATGCTTCAAAAACTGCAGACGAAATCTTGTAGGATCATAGAATTTCAGATACATAAACATGGTATCTTTGTAAGTAAGCGTTCCGTCGAAATCGAAGCAGTACAGTTTTTTCATCGCTTTAAGTCAATTTTAGAATATTTATCTTGTAACGTAAAGATCGAAAGTATATTTTAAATAAAATAATTTTAAAGCTTTAATTTTTTAAAAATAAATTCAGGAATATTTCGGATAATCATCATGATAATTCCCCAGACCGGCAAAACATAGGCTACGTTTTTCTGTTTTTTATAAGCTTTGAAAATAGATTCTGCTGCCTGTTTCGGGGTTGCGGTAAGTTTTGGATTCAAAGGCAGACCTTCAGTCATTTTTGTTGCCATAAAGCCGGGCTTCACCGTCATTACGTGAACTTTTTTATCGAAAAGATAATTCCTCAAACCACTTAAATAGGCTGTGAAAGCCGCTTTGGAACTTCCGTAAATAAAATTACTCTGTCTTCCGCGATCTCCGGCAACAGAAGAAAGTCCGATAATCGTTCCGGATCTTCTGCTTTCAAATTTCTGCGCAAAATAATTCATCACAGGAACCAGTTTAGCGTAATTGATATCAATAATCCGTTGTGTATTTTTATTGTCATACAATCCTTCTTCTGTTCCCTCTCCTAAATATCCTGTTGCACAGAACAGCAAATTTGAATTGATATAGTCAAACTGATTGTAATCTATCCCTTTCATGAGATCGAGCTCTATCACTTCGGACTGCTGAAGAAATTTCACATCAATATGCCTTGCAAATCTTTCGGTCGTTTCTTTACTGGAGGTAAAAAGATAGATTTTTTCAAATTTCTCTCCTTCCTGCAATGCTTTTTCTACAAAAGCCTGTGCTACTTCCGATGTACTTCCTAAAACGATCATGTCTGCTAAATATTATTTAAAATTCTTTTATGCTGCAGAGACACAAATTTTGAGCTCTGTACATTTTTCAGATAGTTGGTAAGCGAAGATCTGCTCATGCTGTCTTTGGTAAGATAAATTTTACCGTTGTACTGCTCTACAATATCATCCAGTTGATCAATCAGTTTTTTCAGTTTGGAATTCACTTTGAAGTCCAGCGCGAGAGAATATCCTTCAAACGGAAAGGAATTGTAAGCTTCCGGATTTTCTTTTCCGTACAGCTTTAAAACAGCTAAAAAAGAACCGTTTCCGCTGTTGGCAATGGTTTCCAGAATTTTTTTCATTCCTTCTTTTCCGGATTCTTTGGGAATCATCATCTGATACTGGATAAAGCCAGATTTTCCGTAAATCTTATTCCAGTCGTGAACAAAATCCAGAGGATAAAAGAAGGTTTCATAATCAATAAAATTTTTAACTTCCTTTTTAGACTGTTTTTTATAATAGAGATAATTGAAAATCTTTACTGTTAAACTATTTAGAACAAATCCCGGAAAATAAAACGGAACGGTAGGTTCAAATTTCTTCTTTAAACGTAAAGGTTTTTCTTTGAATTTCTGAGGAAGTTCATGCTGAAAAGCGTGTTCTCCTCTCATCAGAATACTTCTTCCTATATTTTTACCTTTCTGAAGACAGTCGATCCATGCAACGGTGTACGTCCAGCTTTCGCTTTCCTCAAACAGGTTAAAGATTTCATCCAGATTTTCTGCTTTAATACTTTCCTGACGGATGTATGCGGATTCAATATTTTTAAGCTTGAATTTCGCCGTTAAAATGATTCCGGTCAATCCCATTCCGCCAATAGTTGCCCAGAATTTATCTGAATTTTCTTCTCTTGAACAGTTGATGATATCACCGTTTTCGATCATCAGTTTAAATTCAATTACATATTCGGAAAAACATCCTTCAGCGTGATGATTTTTACCGTGAACATCAGAAGCAATGGCTCCTCCTACAGAAACAAACTTCGTTCCCGGCGTTACATATAAAAAATATCCCTGCGGAACGGCAATTTCCAGCACATCGGAAAGCAGAACCCCCGATTCGCATTCAATAATTCCATTCAGACGGTCGAAACTGATGAATTTATTTAATTTTTTGGTTGAAAATATATGCTCTCCCAATGAAGAATCTCCATAACATCTTCCGTTTCCTCTTGCAATCACTTCATTATGATTCAGAACAAATTCTTTTATTTTTCTGAAGCTGTCATCAGACCTCATTTCTTTTTCCACTATGGGAAAATTGCCCCAGTTGGTTACTTTTTGTACAAAATTCGGCTTCATTTTTTAAAATAGATTTGAATTAAAAATGCAGCAACCCACAACACTAAGGTGATCTGAATGTATCTGTCTCTGTAAACAATTTTCGTGGGAGATTCGGTTCTGTTGTATACCAAAGTCTGCTGTAAGTATCTTAAGAAAGCAAAAACAACAAAAATTACGGTATAAAATACTCTTGAATGAAATCTTGCCTGAACTTCCGGAGACAGGGTAAACATCAGATAACAGACAATAGCGAGGGTAACGGAAATGGATAGTGCAATATCTGCAAACTGTACATTGTAGCCGTCTAAAGCTCTTCGCGTTTTTCCGGAAACCTGTGCATTAATGAGCTCTCCACGTCTCTTTCCTATGGCTAAAACCAGTGCAAGCACAAAAGTAAGTAAAATAGCCCATTGAGAAATGCTTATTCCCGTAATGTAACCTCCTGATAAAACTCTTAATACAAATCCTACCGCAATGATGGAAATATCAATAATCGGAACGTGTTTCAGTTTAAAAGTATAAGCAAGATTCATCACGAAATAAAATCCTACAATGGTTGCAAATTTCCACAAACTTTCCTGAAAATACATCTGGGCAAAGAAAACCAGTGCGATATCCAGAATAATAAGTCCTGTAAAAATTCCTACTGCCTGAGATTTTGAAATGGCTCCGCTCGCCAAAGGTCTTCTTCTTTTTTCGGGATGTTTCTTATCTGCTTCAATATCGTTGTAATCGTTTAAAATATAAACGACACTTGCTGCCAAAGAAAAAATGATAAAAGCAAAGATGCTTTTTGCGAGTAAATCGAGGTTTTTTATATTACCCGAGAAAAAAAGAGGAACAAAAACAAACAGGTTCTTCACCCATTGCTCAACACGGAGCAGCTTTAAATATTTCTTCATTTATGTTGTTTCAAATGCAAAAATAGTAATTTCAAAAAATATCACCATAAAAATACAAAAATAACCGCTATTGCGGTTATTCACGAAAATATTTATATGTTAAATAATTATTGACCGTTCTGTGCGTCGTTAATCATTTTTTCATTGGCAGTAATGGCGAATTCTACTCTTCTATTTTTAGCTCTTCCTTCTTCTGTATCGTTGGTAGCAACCGGCATACTTTCTCCTTCTCCTAAAGCAAACAATCTACTTGACGCAATTCCTTTACCAGCCAAATAAGCTTTTACTGAATTGGCTCTTCTTTCGGAAAGACTCATATTGTAAGAATCTGAACCTTTGCTGTCGGTGTGTCCGTAAATATTAATGTTGGTATCCGGGTTGTTCGTTAAAACCTGAGCCAGTTTATCTAAGTTTGTTTTTGCAGTACTTGTTAAAGCTGAAGAATCGAAATCGAAATTCACGATGCTTTCATTCAACGTAATTTTGATACCGTCTCCTACTCTTTCTACCTGAGCTCCCGGTAAAGTTTCTTTAATTTCTCTAGCTTGCTTGTCCATTTTAGAACCGATAACGTTACCTGCAACACCACCGATAATACCACCTAAAACAGCTCCTAAAGCAGCATTTTTACCTTTTCCTACGTTATTTCCCAAAATACCACCAATCACAGCTCCTGAAGCAACACCTACTGCTGTTCCTCTTTGCTGGTGATTAGAATTCTGTACCGCCTCACAGCTTGTAAGCAATAAAGCTGATGATAAAAATAACGCTCCGATATATGTTTTTGTAAATTTCATCTTTTTATATTTTTATGTTAAATTATTTCATTCCTGTTCTCTCGAAGTTGTAGACAACTCTTACGTTTTCTCCGTCGAAAGGAATATTCTGTTCCAATGAGAATTGGTCTGTATTCTGATTAATCAGCGTTAAAGTATAACCTGCTGTATTTTGTTTTGCTTTTGTACCGTCGGCAATTTTCTTGAAATTAAAAGTATTTCCGCTTACCACATCAATCTTAATTGGCTGTGTAAATCCTGTTCCGCACGTTCCTCCTCCGTTTAAGGTATAAGCTCCTGTCCAGTTATTAGGAATTAGTCTCCAGTGACTTCCTACGAAACACTGCGCATCTACCCCATCATCGAATGGCTTTACTTTAAAATTTTTATCATAATTTACACTGACGATTTGCCAGTCTCCCTTCATTTTCAAAAATTCTGATCTTTGGGTTTGGGCTGTTTTAGCATTATTTACTGCGGAACAAGACACTGCAAAAAGCGCTGTTCCCAACATCCCTGCAAGTAGTAACTTTTTCATTTTGTTGTTTATTATTTTGTTACAATAAAGTTACAAAAAACCGTGCCAAAATTAAATATTACCAATAAAAAAAGTCCGAAAATTTCGGACTTTATATGTTTCTTTCTTAAATACAGGAAGATATACTATTTTTTAACAGTCTTTTTTACGGATTTTTCAGCCTTCTTTGAAGAGCCTGCTTTTCCGTTGTAAAAATTTGTATATGCATATTCCGCTGCTTTTTTAAGATCTATTACGCCTCCTGCTTCAGAGAAATCCCCAAATTGGTTTGCGGTACTTGCGTTGCTGGATTTTACTAAAGATTCTATGATCTGTGCCGGAGTTAAATTAGGCATATACGCTAATAAAACTGCTGCAGCTCCTGCTACAACCGGAGAAGCCATAGAAGTTCCCTGTAAATATTTATATTCATTGTGAGGAACGGTAGAATAAATTTCTTCACCCGGAGCAAAAACATTTACCATTTTCTTATTGAAGTTGGAGAAACTCGCTCTTAAAGCATCATTTTTATTGGTACTTGCTCCTACAACCAATACGTTGTTTACAAATGGTTTTTCATCTGTTACATTTTTAAAATTGGTAGGATAAGCTAAATGTTCTGCAACATCTTCGTTTTCGTTTCCTGCAGCTTTTACCAGAAGAACTCCTTTATCCTGAGCATATTTAAATGCATCCCAAACAACATTTTTACCCGGAGAAACAGGTTTTCCGAAACTCATGTTCAAAACTTTCGCACCATTATCAACAGCGTATCTGATGGCATTAGCAACGTCTTTATCTCTTTCGTCACCATTCGGAACGGTTCTTACAGACATGATTTTTGCTACTTTTGAAGCGACACCATACTGTATTTCTTTTCCGTTCGGAAGACCTGCGATGATTCCCGCTACGTGGGTTCCGTGTTCTGCATCCGGACCTTCGTAATGGTTGTTTCCGTAGTTTTTCTCAGAATAGTCGTCATAGTTATCTCCTACGATTTCTTTTCTCGGATCATAATCCAGATTGTATTGTTTTTCCTGAGGACCAAAATAGTCTAAAGCTTCTTTAATCTGACCGCTCATTGCTTTTTCGAATTCAGCAGCAGATTTTCCTTTAAATTCAGGACTCTGCGCAACCTGTGTTAAAACCTGTACAGCCATTGCTTCTCTCTGATCTGCCGGTTTTATAGCGGCAACATTTTCAGGAGTAACAGGCTTTCCGTTCAGTAGTTTTACCATTACGGGAATTGCCTCATTAATCATGGAATAGGTTTTGAAACCCTGTTTTGCCTCCACACTTTTCTTGGTGAAAAGATCTTTGGCTTTCATATACATAGCAAATTCTTCAGGCATTTTAGCTTGATTTGCTTTATTTTTTGTAGAATCGTCTCCTTCAAAAACAGGCTTATATTTAGCAACAACTCTGGTTACCTCCATGTTATCGATATCAATATCTCCGTTTTTTCCACCGATGAAATTCCATCCGTGGATATCATCGATGTAACCGTTTCCATCATCATCTTTTCCGTTGTTCGGCACTTCATTAGGATTTGTCCAGATGTTTTTTACCAATCCGGGATGATCTACCTGAACTCCGCTATCCAAAACTCCCACCAAAACTGTTTTAGGTTTAAGACCTTTAGATTCTAAAAACTTATAGGCATTTTCTGTATTTACCCCATAAACTTTCGTTGTAGCAAAATCTTTATGATACCATGTCATAAGATCTTTATCCTGCATCGGATCTTTTGCTTCCTGCGCTTGAGAAAAACCAATCCCCACTAAAAAAACAGCAGCTAATAATACCTTTTTCATTTTACTATGAATATTTAATATTTTTAATATAAGTCAAAGATTCCGGTCCTTTGTTACAAATTAAGTCCAAAACTGATAAATCTTTCAAAAAACCACGTTTATCAGAGAACGTCTGATAATACTCGTCCATTTCGTATTCTGAAGGTAGTTTTGCCGAAAATTGATCTCTGAAATTAATTTCTTCCGGAAATTTGATATATTCTTCATTCAAAGAGTGTGCCTTTTCCGTTTTAAGGATCTGTTGAACGATTTCAAGAGTTTTCAGGTTAAAATCCACCAGATATTTTTCTTTCAGATCATATATTTTTCTGAATTTATCTTCATAAAATTCAAAATACGGCGAGCTTTGATAAGCGGTTTTAATGGATTTCCAATGCAGATTCCTCCAGTCTTCACGGTGAGAAATTTCAATATCCTTAAATTCTCTGCATCCGTTATGAGCAATAGGAATGATTAATGATAATTTTCCGTTTGCCCCAAAAATATTAGCTCTGTTTCTGTACGTCTGTTTCGGAAAACTTTCAAACTGTTCAAATATAATTTCATTTTCAGGATCTAAAAACACTGAAAACCAAGAAATTGGCGGCAGATAAAACGCCGGTAATAATACATTCTTCATATTCATAATGCAAAAATGAAGTATTTTTTCAAATACTTCATTATTTATAATTTATTTTTTCAATTGAATAATTGATTTTGAAACTTTGTCAAAGATTTAAACTTTAACAAAGTGAATTACAAATCGTCTTCCGTCTTCTTCTTTCTGAATAATTTCACGAAATATTCCCAGCCGAAGAACAGAATAAGAATCATCGCTGCAATCCACCAGTAAGACGTTTTGTTGGCTTCTCCTGTATTGGTTGCTTTAAACATTCTTTCCCAACGAACTTTTTTAGGAGCCTGATAAGTAGAACTTGCATCCGCAAACACTCCCTGAACACTCATCCAGGTAAACATTGGCTTTCCAACGATATTTTCTTCAGGAACAAAACCAAAGAATCTTGCATCCAAAGAAGCGTCTCTGTTATCTCCGACCATCATATAATAATCCTGCTGAATGGTATACTGATTGGTTTCTTTTCCATTGATGAAAATTTTACCGTTTTTATTCTCCAGCTTATTATGTTCATATTGTGAAATAATCCATTGATATTCCGGTAATGTTTCCTGATTGATGGTAACGACATCTCCTTTTTTAGGAATCTTTAAAGGTCCATACCAATCCTGATTCCATGGTTTATTGATTGGGAAAATAGACTGGGTGGTATCAATACTTTTGGTGTATGCTGTTTTATCAGCATTTAATTTATAAGAAATCGTGGCAGAATCTTTAGGATAGATATTTTCTTCCATACTGATAACGTTGGGCAAAGCTTTAATCTCTTTAGCCGTTTTATCAGTAAGTCCCTGAAACATATAAACAAATCCTCCGCTTTTCTCGTTTTGAATTTCTCTAACAGGCAAAAATCCATAAGTATTATAAAGTCCCGGAATATCTAACTGTGTTCCTGTGCTTACTGTGTATGCATGCTGAACTTCCTGATCTCCTAAAAATGTTTCAGCTTTTCCGTTAACGAAAAGTCTTCCGGCTCTCATTTCGAAAGTGTCTCCTGCAACAGCAACACATCTCTTTACGTAAGGATCTTTTCTGTCGATCGCGGTATGCACAGAATCCTGCGGATAATTGAAAACAACGATGTCTTTTTTCTGAGGCTTATTGAACTGAAAAATTCTTTCATAAGGTAATTTTACAGCATCCACATAAGATTTAGGATCATCTTTCGGGTTTCCTTTTTCTCCTGTATCCATGATGGTTCCCTGAAGGAAAGGAATTGCAAGGGGACGCATCGGAAGTCTGTATCCGTAGCTCCATTTGTTAACGAAAAGGAAATCACCTACCAATAAAGTTCTTTCCATAGATCCTGTCGGAATTCCGAAAGGCTGCGTTACAAAAACGTGAATTATTGTTGCGAAAACTACGGCAAACGTCACAGATCCCACAAATGAATCTTTCTTTTTTGCGTTTTTTTCTTCGTCGGTAAGGAATATTGCATTTTCGTCTTCCAATTCAACATCTTTTCCATAATTTACCGTTGCCATGTAGATAAACGGAAGAAGTACGGTAAGAAGCTGATCCTTAAAGAGCGTTTTCCCGAATTTTTTCATTAAATACAAATGAAAAACAGACATCATAATAGGTCCCACGATTGGCAGATACGATAAAATTGCCCACCATTTCGGATGTTTTGTCTCTTTTAAAATAATGAAATAGCTGTAAAAAGGAATAAACGCGAAAAGCGGACTATATCCTAATTTTTTGAACAGTTTCCATGTGGAAATTCCCATCAATACAGATAAAATGAGAACATAAACTGCGTACGTTAAAAAATAATTCATAAATTTTTGTGCCTAATCTATAATATAATTAATGAATGATGTCTGATAAATGATCACAAGTTCACTATTAAAACTTCACCATTCACTCTTATTAGTTTGCAATGTAAGAATTTTGTTACAATATTAAAGTCCCAAAACGTCCTTCATCGTGAAATTTCCTATTTTATCTTTAATCCATTCTGCTGCAACTACTGCACCCAGTGCAAAACCGTTTCTGTTGAATGCGGTATGCTTGATTTCGATTTCGTCCACTTCGCTTCTGTAAAAAACACTGTGTGTTCCCGGAACCTCATCTTCACGGATGGCAAAAATCCCCAACTGATTTCCCTGCGTTTCTTCCAGTTTCCAGGAATCGAATTTCGGATTGTTTTTAAAAATTCCTTCGGCGATGGAAATTGCCGTTCCGCTTGGAGCATCTAATTTGTGAATGTGATGAATTTCTTCCAACTGACAAGAATATTCGTCCACATTTTTCATTAAATCTGCCAGTTTTTCGTTTAAGGCAAAGAATAAATTAACACCAAGACTGAAGTTTGAACCATATAAAAAAGCGGTTTCTTTTTCTACAGCCAATTTTTCAATTTCGGATTTTTTTTCAAGCCAGCCCGTTGTTCCGCAGATCACCGGGATTTTGTTTTCCAGACAGGCTTTGATGTTTTCGTAAGCAACTTCCGGTAACGAAAATTCAATTACAACATCGGGATTATTGAGATTTTCAGCAGTTGGAGTTTCTTTTAACCGGGCAACGATTTCGTGTCCTCTTTTCGTAGCAATTTCATCAATGATCTTGCCCATTTTACCGTATCCAACTAATGCTATTTTCATGTACTTCTTTATTTAATTTTATAATCTAACGCAAAGCCCGCAAAGATTTCTTTAAAATTCTTCTGCATATTTTTCATTCGCAAAGGCGTTTGACTTCGTCGAATCTTCGATTTCACTTAACCAAGTCAGCAATAAATTAGTTTAACAGAATTAATATTAATTATTTTAAAATCTGTAACTTAAACTTAAGCCGGTTTTAGGAGGTGCAATTCCGTACTGATCCTGAATCATTGCCGGATTCAGCGTAAGATCCGGATCGTGTCTTGCTTCGTATAAATGGGCATCTACTACCGCATCTACGATATTAAGAATGTAAATTAATCCTGTAATTGCAATGGCGTAATCTCTCTGTCTCTTGGATCTGTCCTGTGCATTTCCGAGAGCCACTTTATCGAGCCATGGATGGGTATCGACAAATTCATTCGGTGTTCCGTTGAGTTTGGCGATGTAATATTCTCGGTATTTCCTGTACTGGTTGTCATTCCATACTGCAATTCCTACTCCCGCTCCTACTGCTCCTAAAACAATAGGAACCTTCCAGTATTTTTTATTATACACCTGTCCCAATCCCGGAAGCACAGCAGAATACAATCCTGCTTTTGTAGGATTCAGTTTCAGTGTTTTTTTGGTAGGTCCGTTTGCTTTTTCCAGATCTGCAACAACCTTCGCTTCTGTTTTGGTGTTGTTTTTTTCTACAGCAACACTGTCTTTCGGACGGTAGTCTACCCGAATGGTGTCGTTAGGATTTACCTGTGAATACGCAACTGCAAACAGACACAGAAAAAATGTGAAAAGTATTTTCTTCATTTATTTAATATGGGATAAAATATATTCCAGCTCATCTTCATTTTTGAAGTCCAGAACAATTTTACCTTTTTTACCGTTTGGAGAGGCTTTGATTTCAACTTTTACATCTAAAATATCTGCAATTGTTTTCTGCGCTCTTTTATAATTATTGGAAAGCTCGGCTTTTGCTTTTTTTGCCGCCGGAGATTTCGGGTTTTTAATGGCTGTAGCTGCCTGTTCAGCCTGACGAACGTTCAGTTTTTCTTTAATGATGAGATCAAACAAAATCTGTTGATGTTCTTCGCTTTCAAGGCTGATGATGGCTCTTCCGTGTCCCGCAGAAATTTCTCCGCTTCGGATCGCATTCTGAATATCCGGATGTAACCTCAGTAATCTGATGGAATTAGTAATGGTACTTCTGTCTTTCCCAACTCTGTGGCTGAGATTTTCCTGAGTAAGACCGATTTCTTCCATCAATCTCTGATACGTTAATGCAATTTCTATCGCATCAAGATCTTCTCTCTGGATATTTTCAACAAGAGCCATTTCGAGAAGCTCCTGATCATTTACCAGACGGATGTATGCCGGAATAGACTCCAAACCTGCAATTTTACTTGCACGATAACGTCTTTCCCCGGAAATAATTTCAAACTTTTCGCCGTCTTTTCTTAAGGTAATCGGCTGAATAACGCCTAAATTTTTAATTGACTGTGCGAGTTCGTTCAATGCTTTTTCGTCAAAATAAGTTCTTGGCTGAGACGCATTGGGATAAATATCTTCTAATGCAATTTCTACGATATTCCCTACAAACTTATCCGCTCCCTCATCGGTGGCAGAATTGATCGTTGCTTTGGATTCGGCACTAAGAATTGCGCCCAAACCACGCCCCATCGCTCTTTTTTTATCCTTCATATTTTGTTTTTAGCGTTTAGCTTAGCTAGCTGCTTTTAATTCTTTACTAATTTCTCGTTTTTCAATAAAACTTCTTCTGCCAACTGAATGTACTGTATTGCTCCTTTGCTTTCCGCATCGTAATTCAGGATACTTTCTCCGAAGCTTGGCGCTTCGCTTAATCGTACGTTTCTGCTGATGATGGTTTCGAATACCATTTCAGGGAAATGAGAATTTACTTCTTCCACTACCTGATTGGATAGTCTCAAACGGCTGTCGTACATCGTAAGAAGCAAACCTTCGATATCAAGATCTTTATTATGAATTTTCTGAACGTTTTTAATGGTATTCAGCAATTTTCCAAGACCTTCCAATGCGAAATACTCACACTGAATCGGGATAATTACAGAATCTGCTGCTGTAAGCGCATTTACGGTAATAAGACCTAAACTCGGCGCACAATCGATAATAATATAATCATAATCGTCTCTTATGCTCTGTAAAGCTTTTTTAAGCATATACTCACGCTCTTCTTTGTCGACAAGTTCAATTTCCGCTGCCACCAAATCGATGTGAGAAGGCACAATATCCAGATTCGGAGTTGCCGTCTGCTTGATGCATTTTGCCGTATCTACACTGTGCTCCAAAAGATTGTATGTAGAATATCTTACGTCTTCTACGCCCAAACCTGAAGTTGCATTCGCCTGAGGATCTGCATCGATGATTAATATTTTTTTCTCTAATACCCCTAATGCTGCGGCTAAATTAACAGCTGTTGTTGTTTTCCCAACTCCTCCTTTCTGATTAGCGATACCTATGATTTTTGCCATTGTTAGAACTTTAAGTTTCAAAAATACACATTTTTCCCTGCTCTTAATAAAGGGATAAAACGAAATTTGAGTTAAAATATTGTTAATAAGCAATTTAGCAATAAAAAAAATTATCCACAAAAAAAATTCTTTGTGGATAACTGTTCAAGATTTGTTTTTTATGTCTTATTGATCAAATTTCATCGTGATCGGAAATTTGAAATAACTTCTTACGGATTCACCCTGTTTGTTTTTTGCAGGTGTCCATTTTCCTTTAATCGATCTGATTGTTCTTACCGCCTCGCTGTTGAAATCTGCATCTGAACCCGCAGCCTTTATTCCAGAAATGGTACCGTCTTTTTCTACAATGAAAGTAATGGTGGTTTTCATTACATCACCAGAATCAAATCCTGATCCGTCAAAATTACTCATTACTTTATTTCTGAATGAGTCGATTCCACCATCAAAATTTGCTTCTTTTCCTAAATCTCCACTATTGAAAATTTTATTGGGATCTTCTTTAGGTACTACTACAGGTGGAGCCGTAGTAATTACGGGACTAGTTCCGATAGTTGGAGTTGTTGGTACATAAGTATTCGGTGGAGCAGTTTCTCCATCAGGATTATTTCTTGTTCCTGCAACAGCTCCTTCAATTTTCTCTACAACTTTTTCATTGGTTACATGAGAAGTAGGTGTCGGAACCGTATCATCGAATGTTTTTACAGGAGCAGATGGTGCTTTTGGAGGCAGAACAGCTACTGGAGGTGGTGTATCATCATATTCATTAATAAGAATTGGTGGAGGTAATACATAACCTCCTTCGTCAGTCACTTCGGGATTCTTAAATGCATTGATCGCAAGCGGAGTTAAAGAAACGGCAGCCAATACACTGACTCCTATAAAAAATGCTTTTGTTAAGATTCTGTCTGATTCTCTTCTTAATACATAAGCTCCGTATTCTTTGTTACGATGTTCGAAAAGGACTTCGTTAAAACGAAATTCCTGATTTTGATTTGTGTGTTTCATCACTAAAATATTTAAACTGTTAAAAAAATTTGATTATTAGTTTTTATGATCTTACCAATAAGCATTGATTCAATATCAAATTTTCTGCCAAATATTTGTTAAAATGATAACGTTTTTAAAATTTTAATGCCAAGTAAGAAATTTAACTATGTTGTAAATAATAAATTCCTGAGTTTAAATATTTTACGGAGAAAGTTAAAATTGCAGACCTGTATTTTAGCCCAGATTGAGCGGCATGTCTGAGCTCTTTTTGAGGTTTCGGCGGCGGCAAAGCCGCCGCTGAAACCTCAAAAAAGCGAGTAGCGAAAGCTGGAAACAGCTTCGGAAAAAGGGAATTTGTTGATAGTTGATAGTTGATAGTTGAAATTTACGGAATAAAAAGAAAGTAGAAATTTAGTTTTTAAGAATTAAAGTATCCAATAAAAAAAGAGACCATCGTTTGATGATCTCTTTCTGTATGTTGAAAAAATATTCTTAGAATAATTCTTTTCTGATGATGTTCTGGCTTCTTTCTGGTCCAACAGACACCAAATAAACGTTGATTCCTAAATATTTTTCGATAAACTCGATGTATTCCTGAGCGGTCTGCGGAAGTTCGTCGTAGCTTCTGGCTTTCGTGATATCTTCATTCCAACCCGGCAAATCCTGATAAATTGGTTCGTAGTTGTATAATTTTTCAGTGGATGAAGTGAAATAATCGATGATTTTTCCGTCTTCGGTTTTGTAATGCGTAACTACTTTCAGATTTTCAATTCCTGTAAGAACGTCTAATTTCGTAATCACTAAATTATTGATTCCGTTGATCATACAAGCGTGCTTCAAAGAAACAAGGTCTAACCAGCCTGTTCTTCTCGGTCTTCCTGTTGTTGCTCCGAATTCTCCTCCGATCTGTCTGATTTTCTCACCCAGTTCGTTATCCAGTTCTGAAGGGAAAGGTCCGTTTCCTACTCTTGTACAGTATGCTTTGGCAACACCAATTAAGTTCTGCAATGAAGTCGGCGGAACTCCCGCTCCCGTACAAACGCCTCCTGTAGATGGAGAAGAAGAAGTTACGTAAGGATACGTTCCGAAGTCGATATCCAACATTAAAGCTTGCGCTCCTTCGAATAGAACATTTTTACCGTCTCTGATCGCTTCGTTCAGTTCAAGTTCTGTATCTACAATTCTGTCCTGAAGCTGTTTTCCGATTTCTAAATATTCGTTGTAAATTTCTTCAACATCCAATGTAGGTTTTCCGAAGTATTTTTCAAAAAGAGAATTCTTGATTTTTAAGTTTTTTTCGATTTTGTCTCTTAAGATCTCAGGATTCAAAAGGTCAATCATTCTGATCCCCACTCTTGCAATTTTATCTTCATAGCAAGGTCCGATCCCTTTTTTCGTTGTCCCGATCTGCGTTCCTCCGTGCTCTTCTTCACGGTACGTATCCAAAAGAATGTGGTAAGGCATGATGACATGCGCTCTTCTGCTGATGAAAATGTGATCTGTCTTCAAGCCTTTGCTTTCGATCTGATTCACCTCCTTAATGAAAGATTTAGGATTTACCACTACTCCGTTCGCAATGATACATTTCCCTTTGCACTGAAGAACTCCCGATGGAAGAAGGTGCAAAACGAATTTCTCTTCACCTACATAAACCGTGTGACCCGCGTTGTCTCCCCCTTGGAAACGTACAACGTAATCTGATTTTGCCGATAAAACATCCGTGATTTTTCCTTTACCTTCATCTCCATACTGAAGACCTACAACTACGTAAGTTGACATATTTTACTTTTATTTTAGATTCATGCAAAATTACTTTTAAAAAATTGGGTGGGCAAATTTGTGGCGGATTTTATTTTTTGGGTGGGTGGAAATAAATTATCGAATGACTAACTGATATAGATTTTGACTATAAATTGCTATATTTATAAAAAACTAAAAAAACCTTAAAGAAATGTTACTTCTGCTACCTTTACTTAACTCTGAAAAATTAGAAATTCATTATTGGTTCAAAGACAATAGCCACACTATTGATGCAATAACATTAAATAAATCTCAGCATGAAATAATTGCTATTCTACAGGAAATTGCAAAAGAGCTTGAAGAGGAAATATTAATAGAAATTGAACCTTATGCAGAAGGAGGTTTTAAGCAAATTTTTAAGGTTTTATCCAAACAAGAAAAAAAGAGCGCCACAATAATTAGTGCTGTAGTTCTCAGTACCATTACAGCAATACTAATAACACCTTTAACAAAAATAGCAGAAAAAACTACCGAACATATAATTGATAAGGCTTTTGAAGATAAAAATAAAGTTATAATAGATAATAAGAAAGATTCTTTAGAATTACGAAAACTAGAGCTACAAAATGAAAACATTGAATTACAAAATAAAAAACTAATTGAACAGCTAAATCAAAATCAAATAGAGGAAGCCAACGCTAAAATAAAAAATGTTAGTACAAGACTTGAAAACAATCTTATTATAAAAAAGCGTCGTTCTAATTTCTACGAACAACTATCTAACTATGACAAAATAGATAAAGTGTCATTTAGAATAGAAGATAAAAATAGCAACTATATTTCAGAAGATTTTATAAAAAGAAAAAATTTCAATCGGTTCATTTTATTCTCAGATATTATTGAACCACAAATTATAAATAATGCTAAAATTGAAATTATTTCTCCTGTTCTTAAAAAAGGATATTACAAATGGACAGGGATATTTAAAAATGAATCCATACCTTTTTCAATGAAATCAGTTGAATTTAAGGAACTAGTTCAAAAAGGCGACGTTGAATTTAAAAATGGCTTCACTATCAGTTGCGAGCTACAGATCAACAAAAAAGTCGATAATGAAGGAATAACTAAAATTACAGGGTATGAAGTTTTAAGAGTCGACAATTATTTTGTAAACGACAAACCTGTTGAAACTAATGAAGGCAAAAAACACCGTAAACTAAAGGAGGCAGAGACACAAATGCTAAAATTATTTAGATATGAAGATGATGATATATTACCTTTTGAATTCTAGGGAATCATTCCGCAAACCTATCACAGTGTAGATTCCTGCGGAATGACACACAAAATGAATTATTAGATTTTGCGAAGTTTCATTGATCGATACAACGCTACAACATATTCAAAACTATGATTCGTAAGAATTTCCACGTTTTGATTTATACAATTTATCGATCCTAACCCTCACAGGTTTTGAAAACCTGTGAGGGTTGAACAAATTCACCTACAAAAAAGGCGTATTCAGAAAATCATTCAAAGGCTTCATCACTTTAAAGATTTTGGAAAGGTTTTTCACGGCATTTTTATCGAAGACCTCTTCATCTTTCAGGTTATAGACTACGATAAAACTTTTCAGTTTGAGATACTCTCCCATCGGATCTTCCTTTTCAAAACCCTGCGGAATCTTTTTCAGCTTATCATCCTGATCAAGTTCCGGAAAATATTTTTTGAATTCTTTATTATTGATGACTTTAAGAAAATCCTCTCCATATAAAGAAATTTCCTTTCTCAACTCCTTTAAAACTGAAGATTCGGGCATATAAATTCCTCCGGCAATAAACGATTTCCCCGGTTCCAGATGAAGATAATATCCGCCTTTCTGACTACCCTTTCCCATTCCCAGTGACGCTCCGAAATTCGTTTTATAAGGGATTTTATCTTTTGAAAATCGTGTATCCCTGTAAATTCTGAACAGAGATTTCTTGGCATCAATTTTTCCCAGTTCCTCATCAAAACCTGCCATTTCTTTAATGAGATCTTCAAGAAAAGCAATCACATTTTCCTGCGATTCCGTGTAAAGGTTTTTATTTTCCGTAAACCATTCGCGGTTATTGTTAACGGTAAGTTGATTAAGAAAATCGAATACTTTTGGAGAAATTGTTGCGGACATCATTCTGTAAAGTTTTTTATTTTAAATTGTAAAACTGATAAATTGTAATGATTCAAATGTACAAAAACCGAAGTATTTTTAATTATACTTTTTCTAGATAAATAATGAAATAAAGAATTTAAATGGATCTGAAAGTTTAAAATTTTTGAAAATTCATAAATTACAGAGAAAAAATAAAACGCATCTAATAAAAAAAAACAATGGTTAACATCTTTATAATTTGCACCCTGTTTTTTTGCATTTAATTTTCAAAATAAAAGTAAAAGATTAAAGGATTCTGAATTTAAGTTTGATTATTTAAAAATAATTCAAAAACAAATCAAATATTTATTGTATATTTGCAGAAATTTTATAATATTTAATGAATTTATTTACGGAGACCAATTTAAGTCCTGATATTCTTAAGGCAATTGGCGAACTGGGTTACGAAAGCCCGACAGAAATCCAAAAACAGACTATCCCTTTTATTCTTTCAGATATTCGCGACTTGATCGCACTTGCGCAGACGGGGACAGGCAAAACAGCAGCGTTTTCGCTTCCGATTTTGGATATGATTGACGAAACGAGTCGCAAAATCCAACTTTTGGTGCTTTGTCCGACGCGGGAATTATGTCTTCAGATTGCTAAAGACATAAAAAATTATTCTAAGTACATGGCGAACATCAAAACTACTGCAGTTTATGGTGGAAGCAGCATTATGGAACAAATGAGATCTCTGAAGGATAAACCGCAGATTATTGTGGGAACTCCGGGAAGAGTAATCGATTTGATTAACAGAAAGGCTTTAGACTTTTCTGCCATTCATTGGTTGGTTTTGGATGAAGCAGACGAAATGCTTTCCATGGGTTTCAAAGACGAATTGGAAACCATTTTAAGCGAAACACCCGAAACAAAACAGACTTTCCTTTTCTCGGCAACGATGAACAAGGAAGTGGAAAGAATTTCCAAAAACTATCTTACGAAGCCGCACAGAATTTCTGTAGGTTCTATTAACGAAGTTAAAAAGAACATCAAGCATGAATATTATGTGGCAGGATACCGTCAGAAAAAAGAAGCTTTAAAGAGATTAATTGATTCCAACCCGAATCAGTACTCCATTATTTTCTGCAGAACAAGAATGGAAACTCAGGAAGTTGCCGATTTCTTAATGCAGAACGGTTATGCAGCAGATGCACTTCACGGAGACCTTTCTCAGGCGCAGAGAGATACGGTAATGAAGAAGTTCAGACTGAAAAATATTGATATTCTTGTAGCAACAGACGTTGCAGCTAGAGGTCTGGATGTAAATTCTCTTACCCACGTTATCCACTATTCTTTACCGGATGATCCTGAAGTATTCGTACACAGAAGCGGAAGAACAGGAAGAGCAGGAAAAGACGGAATTTCAATGTCTTTAATTAAGCCTGAAGAAAGCAGAAAATTAAAGCAGATCAAATCGGCTACGAAAATTGAAATCACGGAAGGTAAAATTCCTACCGGTGACGATATTATCAAAGCTCAGGTAGGCGGAGTTTTCGAAAGTCTTTTCGAAATTCACGAAGATTTCTTTGAGTTTGACGATTCTCTGATCCCTGATTTATCAGCATTCACCAAAGAAGAACTGGCGCACAAACTTCTTCAGTTCCAACTGAAAGATCTTGCAATGTACTACAAAGACAGACATGATCTTGTGGAGCAGAAACTAAGCAGCAGAGATGACGACAGAGGTTCAAGAAGAGATCGTGACAGAGGAAGAGACCGCGACAGAGGGGAACGTGGAGAAAGAAGCGACAGAAGAGAACGTGGTGCAAAACCAAGAAGAAAGAACGAAAATATGGTTCGATTTTTCTTCAACCTTGGTAAAAAAGACCAGTTGAAAAAACTTGACGTTTTAGACATCATCAACAAAGCGACATCTTCAGGAAAAAGCAAAAAAAGAGCCGAGATCGGAGACATCGAAATTCTAGAGAAATTCTCTTTCTTCGAGGTTGAAAAATCTTTCAAAGGAGATCTTTTAAGCAATATTTCTACAATGAAATTCAGAGGTAAGGAAATGAGAGCTGAAGAGGCTAATTAATCTTACTGAAAATATACCCAAAACCGGCTGTAAAGTCGGTTTTTTTATTTGATAATCAGGCGTTCATCCAATGTTAACAAAACTTAACGTTATACTCTTTCAGGTAAGGTGGTTTTTTAAGAAATTTGCACTCGAATTATAAAAACTTTACAATGGGAATTGGTAATATTTTCCACGCTTTTCAACCGAAAGATAAAATCTTCTTTGTGCTTTTCGAAAAAGTAACAGAAAACCTTGTAGCAATGTCTGAGGAATTCAACCACGGAATCAAAGATTTCGATCTGAACGACGATTCTATGTTGAAAAAGATGAGCGATTACGAACACAAAAATGATGAGCTTACTCACGAGATCTTCGTAGAACTGGGGAAAAACTTCATCACTCCTTTCGACAGGGAAGATATCCACACTCTAGCAACAGGATTAGACGATATCGCAGATTACATCTACGCTTCCACAAAATATATTTTCCTTTACAAATCGCCGGAAATGAAGGCATACTCCGACTTCTCATTACTGATTCACAAAGCTTGTCTTGAGATCCAGAATGCGATGAAAAACCTGAAAGGATTCAAAAATATGGAACAGGTAAAAGAAGCTTGTATCAAAGTAAACTCTATCGAAAACATTGCAGACGATTTGTTATCCAATTCTATGGTAGAATTATTCGAAACAAATGACGCGATCAACATTATCAAAGTTTCATCTGTACTTAATTATCTTGAAGTTGTAACCGACAAAGCAGAAGATGTTGCCAACACGATTGAAAACATCATGATTAAATACGCTTAATTAATAATTATAATTAAACAATGGAATTTCCGATTTTACTTATAGTTATTATTGCATTGGCTTTAATATTCGATTACATCAATGGTTTTCATGATGCAGCCAACTCAATTGCGACTATTGTTTCTACAAAAGTTTTAACTCCGTTCCAGGCAGTTCTTTGGGCAGCACTCTGGAATTTTGCAGCTTTCTTCATCGCTGCTTACATCATCGGAGAATTTAAAATTGGTAATACAATTGCCAAAACAGTTAATGAGAATTTTATCACCCTCGAAGTTATCTTTTCAGGTCTTGTTGCGGCAATCGCATGGAACCTTTTAACGTGGTGGTTTGGTATTCCCTCCTCCTCTTCACACACACTGATCGGAGGATTTTTAGGAGCCGCTTTAATGCACGCTTTTATGATGGATTACCACAACGTTGCAGCAGCACAGCCGGAATTGGGAACTTGGGAAACCGTAAAAGCAGCAGCTTCGCAGGTAACACACCAGAGCGTTGTGAAATTTGATAAGGTAATCCCTATTTTCCTTTTCATTTTCATGGCACCGATTATCGGGATGATTATCTCAATTATCATTACTTTAATTATTGTTCACCTTTATAAAAGATCAAACCCGCACAAAGCAGACCAGTCTTTCAAAAAACTGCAGCTTGCTTCTTCGGCGCTTTTCAGTTTAGGACATGGTCTTAATGATGCGCAGAAGGTAATGGGAATCATTGGTGCGGCATTAATTTACTATCACGTTGAAATGCTTCACGATCCGATTTATTTAAATCTTGAATCAGCAGCACGTTTCGATTACTTTGCACAGCATTACATCTGGGTTCCTCTGGTTTCGTTTATCGCGATCGCTTTAGGTACAATGAGCGGTGGATGGAAGATCATCAAAACCATGGGTACAAAAATTACAAAAGTAACTTCTCTGGAAGGAGTAAGTGCTGAAACAGCAGGTGCTATTACGTTATTCATTACAGATCACTTCGGGATTCCTGTTTCTACCACACATACGATTACAGGTTCCATCATCGGGGTTGGTCTTACGAAAAGAGTTTCTGCCGTAAGATGGGGAATCACCGTAAGTCTTCTTTGGGCATGGGTTCTTACCATTCCGATCTCTGCAATTGTTGCCGGAATTACTTACCTTGCAGTAACGGCATTATCTTAAACAACTGAGATTACTCAAAATAATAAAACTTTGCTCATTCGGGCAAAGTTTTTTGTTTTTTAAAGTTCAAAATTTTTATTAATTTTATATAGATTAAGTTATAAGCTATGAGCACTGCAGAATTACAGATAGACCTGATTAATCAGATCACAGGTATTACCAACAAAGCAAGATTAAAAGAACTATTGCAGCTTCTTGAATTTCAAAACGATGAAGAAATCTACATAACCAATGAAGAAGAAAAAAAAGCAGTTTCGGAAGCAAGAACAGAAATAAAAGAAGGAAGTATTTTATCTGATGAAGATTTTCAGAAAGAAATCAATGCATGGCTAAACAAATAATCTGGACAAAAAGAGCCAGCAATGAATGGCTTGATATCCTTCAGTATTGGATTAACAGGAACAAATCCAACTCATTCAGTATAAAGCTTAATAATTTAATCAAAAATAATTTAGAATTACTTTCTGAATTTCCGGATATCGGAAGAAAGACAGATATACCAAACGTTTCCGTAAAGATTGTTCATAAATACCTTCTTTATTACGAATGTGTAGATCATAAAATTTATATTCTCACCATTCGACATGGAAGTAAAAATCCGGATACAGTTCAATTAAAATAATTTTTGACCTAATAATAAATCTTCACTCTTAAAACGGTGAGGATTTTGTTTTATAAAGCCCTGAAAAATTGTATTTTTGTTCAAACTATTAGAATTTATGGAATTTTTAGACAGATATCAGCAGATCGTTGCCGATGCTATTACCAAATATACTTTCAAAGATAAGCCAACAGAACTTTACGAACCCATGAACTACATTATTTCGCACGGAGGAAAGCGTCTTCGTCCGATCATGGTTCTAATGGCCTGCGATTTGTTTGGAGGTGATCTTAAAGAAGCTATAAAGCCGGCTCTGGCAATTGAATTTTTCCATAATTTCACGCTGATCCATGATGACATTATGGATGAAGCACCATTAAGAAGAAACAAACCAACCATTCATACCTTACACGGAATTAACGTTGGAATTCTTTCAGGAGACGGACTGATGCTGAAAGCCTATAAATTTTTCGAAGATCTTGAGCCTGAGATTTTCAAAGCGTGCATCAGGATTTTTACCCATACAGGACTGCTTTTATGCGAAGGACAGCAATATGACATCAATTTCGAAACTCAGGAAAATGTAACGTTTGACGATTACATCAGAATGATTACCTACAAAACCGGAGTTTTAAGCGCTTCTTCCTTTGAAATCGGAGCATTGATTGCTAAAGCAAACTTCAAGGATGCAAAAGCCATTTTTAACTTCGGAAAGCATATCGGAATTGCTTTCCAGATCATGGACGATTATCTGGATGTTTTCGGAGATCAGGCACAGTTCGGTAAAAAACACGCCGGAGATATTTACGAAAACAAAAAAACCGTTCTTTACCTGATGGCGAGAGAACACGCTACAGAAGAAGAAAGAAAAGAGCTGGATTACTGGTACTCTAAAAAGACCGATAATATCGATAAAGTTTATGGTGTAGAAAAGATTTTCAGAAGAACAAAAGTAGACGAAAAAGCATTGCGTCTTATTGAAAAACATAACGAAATCGGACAAAGCTATCTTCAGAAAATCGATATTCCGGAAGAAAAGAAAAAGCCGTTTGCAGAGCTTGCCAATTATTTATTGAGAAGAGAATCATAATTTGATAATAAGTCAATTTGAAAATGAGTAAGCATAAACCTTAAATTTTCAAATTGACACATTCTCAAATTTTCAAATTGATTAAATGAAGTTCAGAACCGAAGTTGATATTAAAGAATCGCAAAAGAAGATTGAAGTTGAAGATAGAATATTTTCGATCGGCTCCTGTTTTGCCTCTGAAATGTCGGATCTTTTTCAGCAGGGACAATTGCAGACTATCAACAATCCTTTTGGAACCATTTTTAATCCTTTTTCAATCAACAATGCGGTCAAAAGACTTCATGATGCCGAATTTTATCATGAAGAAGAACTGATTACCTTTAACGATGAATTTATTTCCCTGGATCATCACACAAGTTTTGATACAAGGTATGTTCATCAGACGTTACAGAAAATAAATTCCGGTCTTGAGGAGGGAAATTCTTTTCTCCAAAAATCCAACTGGGTGATTATAACTTACGGAAGTTCATTTATTTACGAATTTACGCCTAAAAACAAGCTCGTCGCTAATTGTCATAAAATTCCTCAGAAATTCTTTGAAAAAAGACTTCTGACCTTTCAGGAACTTACAGATTCTGTGTACAATACAATTTTAAACCTCAAAGACATCTGTCCGGACGATGTTCAGATCTTATTTACTGTTTCTCCGGTTCGCCATACAAAAGACGGAATGATTGAAAATCAGCTGAGTAAATCTAAACTGATCACGGCAATTCATGAGATGATTGATGAACTGGATTACTGTCATTATCTTCCGGTTTATGAAATCTTGATGGACGATCTCCGCGATTACCGTTTTTACAAAGAAGATATGATTCATCCTAACAATCAGGCAATTAATTACATTTTCGAAAAATTCGGAAATGCATATTTTTCGGATGAGACAAAAGATTTTATTAAAGAAAATTTTAAAATCTACAAAGCGTTGGAGCATAAAACCAACGACGAAAAAGATCCGAAATACATCGAATTTAAAGAGAAATTAAACCTAAAAATTGAAGCTCAGCGAAAAAAAGTAAAGCATAAAATATTTTAAAAACTAATGGCTATTATTAAAAACACAGAAGGATTATCAACCGATCAATTAAATGATGAATTACAGAAAGGTGCTAAATTCGTAGTTTTTTCATATACAATTTCAATTATTTTCCTATCATCAAAAAGACCAAGTGATATTTATTTTATAAAATCTGATGAGTCTTCCTCAAAATACAGTTGGAAATATTCGCTGTTGACTTTATTTTTTGGGTGGTGGGGAATTCCTTTCGGACCTATTTTCAGTATTGCCTCTTTTTACAGAAACTTTACGGGAGGAAAAGACATCACAAATGAAGTTTTACATCAGATAAACACCCATCATGTTGAGTCTCCAAATTCAATAGAATCAAAATGATTGATTTCACAAAGATCGACTATCTGAAGAACGGAAATGAAAGGCAAAAAAGAGCTTATGAAGTTTTGATGAAACATCAGATTTTTGAAAAGCTGAAGGACTATTCTCCCATTTTGGCAGGAACTATTCCCATAGAAATTGATATTGAAGATAGTGATCTGGATATCATCTGCGAAGCAAAAAATTTTACTGAATTTGAGAAAGCTCTTTTTGAAATATTTTCTGAATTTGATTTAAAAATTGAAAAAATTACGGTAAATAATGAACAAGCCACTGTTTTAAATTTCGAACTAGAAGAATTTCCTGTTGAAATTTTCGGACAAAACAAACCTGCAACCGAACAGAATGCTTACCGACACATGATCGCTGAATACAAAATATTACAGGAAAAAGGTGAAGATTTTAAGCAGAAAATAATAAAATTAAAAAAACAGGGCATCAAAACGGAACCAGCTTTCGGTATCTTGCTGAATTTGGTAAAACCTTACGAAGACCTGTTAAAAATGATATAAAAATGATTGACACACATACACATTTATACGCAGAAGAATTTGATGAAGACAGAAAAGAAGCCATTCAGAGAGCTTTAGATAAGGGAATTACAGAATTTTATCTCCCGGCAATCGATTCGGAATCTCATGAAAAAATGCTAAAACTGGAAGCAGAATATCCGAAACATATCTTTTCGATGATGGGATTGCATCCCTGTTACGTAAAACCGGAATCTTGGGAAAAAGAACTCGAAATCGTTAAGAATTATCTCGATCAAAGGTCTTTTCCTGCCATAGGAGAAATCGGGATCGATCTGTACTGGGATAAAACCACCCTTGATATTCAGGTGAAAGCATTTGAACAGCAAATCGACTGGGCAATTGAAAAAGATCTTCCTATCGTAATCCACACCAGAGAAAGCTTTGATGAAACTTTTGAAGTTCTGGAAAGAAAAAAGCATCCGAAACTGAGAGGGATCTTTCATTGTTTTTCAGGGAATTTAGAACAGGCAAAACGGGCAATTGACCTGAATTTCATTTTAGGGATCGGAGGTGTTGTAACCTTCAAAAATGGTAAAATAGATCAGTTTCTGAATGAAATCCCTTTGGATAAAATCGTTCTGGAAACAGATTCTCCTTATCTCGCTCCGGTTCCTTACAGAGGAAAACGAAATGAAAGCTCCTATCTTGATCTGGTTGCCGGAAAACTGGTTGATCTCTATAAAACAGACTTTTCTGAGATTGACAGAATTACTACTGAGAATGCGAAGAAGATATTCGTTCAGATTTAAAAATAAAAGCCTTCCGGATTTGGAAGGCTTTCGCATTATTTCTTTCTAGTGAAATTTTTATTCTTAGGCTTTTTAAAACCAACCGATGCCGCTCCGTTATCCGGCTTTGCCTTATTTCGGCTGAATTTTGAAGAATTTCCTCTTGCCTGTTTAGGTTTTTCCGCTCCTGCAGGAACTGGCTTGTTGTTCGAATCTCTTTTCTGAGCAACCAGATCGTCTGTATGAAACGGATGATTTTTTACCACAGGAATTTTCATTCCGATCAGTTTCTCCGTATTGCGCAAATTCAGAAGATCCAGACCGTCTACAAATGAAATAGACGTTCCTTCCGCTCCTGCTCTACCCGTTCTTCCGATTCTGTGAACATACGTTTCGGAAACATCAGACAACTCAAAATTAACAACGTATTTAAGCTCATCAATATCAATTCCTCTCGCTGCAATGTCTGTCGCAACCAGAACCCTTGTTTTTCCGGATTTAAAATTGTTTAAAGCATTCTGACGCGCATTCTGGGATTTATTCCCGTGGATAGCCTCGGTTGTAATATTATCTTTCTGAAGTTTTCTCGCAATTTTATCCGCACCGTGCTTCGTCCTTGCAAAAACCAAGACAGAATCTGAAATGTCATTCTTTAAAATGTGCGTTAAAAGATTCAGTTTGTTATCTTTTTCTACAAAGTACACCGACTGTTTGATGGTTTCTGCGGTAGATGAAACCGGAGTTACCTCTACCTTTACCGGATTATTAAGAATAGAATCTGCCAGTTTCTGTATTTCTGAAGGCATGGTTGCAGAGAAAAACAAAGTCTGTCTTTTCTGAGGCAAAAGTTTAATAATTCTTTTCACATCGTGCACAAAACCCATATCCAGCATTCTGTCGGCTTCATCCAGTACAAAAATTTCAAGATTTTTTAAGCTGATGATTCCCTGAGCAATAAAATCCAGAAGTCTTCCCGGTGTCGCAACCAGAATATCAACTCCTTTTTTCAGCGCGGCTTCCTGATTTCCCTGCTTTACACCTCCAAAAATTACGAGATGCTTTAATGGTAAATATTTTCCGTACGCCTGAATATTTTCTTCAATCTGAATCGCCAGTTCTCTGGTAGGCGTTAAAATCAAAGCTTTAATATTTCTGTTGGGGAATTTGTTCTGAGCAAGATTCTGAAGGATAGGAATGGCAAAAGCTGCCGTTTTTCCTGTTCCTGTCTGAGCGCAACCCAAAAAATCTTTACCTTTTATAATTTCCGGAATGGATTTTTCCTGAATAGGAGTCGGGTTGGTATATCCTTGTTCCTGAATTGCTTTTGCAATAGGATCAATTAAATGTAAGTCTGTAAAATTCAAATAAATTGTATTTAATAATTAAAACAAAATTCCTTCAAAATGAAGGAATTATATTTTGCAAAGGTAGCTTAAATATTTTTAATATATTAATCGACTTTTGTCCACTGCTGACTGAATCTTAAGTCACCAAAAAATTTATACAGTTGTTCAAGCTTTTCGGTTCCTCTTTTCCCGTAATCTTCAACATATTTTGAGGTTCCGTCGGCAAAATTAATTCTTAAATGGGAAGTTGGGAGATCCGTAATATTTCTTTCACCATATTTTTCATTCAGTTTTTTCACCTCCAAACCGTCCAGTAAAGCAATCAGTTTATTATAGTCTTCCTGCTTTATTGTTCCTTTGAAAGTTCCTTCACGGGGTTTATTGAAATCTCCTTTAGAAAATCCGTTCGTAAAATTAAAATGTTCTGCCTCAAACACCGCTGTTCTGTCAGGATTAACGGTTATTTTAAAAATAGGACAAGATCCGAAACAGGCTCCCGCTTCATATTCGATTTTTGAATATTTAGAACTGTTTTTCTGCGACGTACAAGAGAACAGAAAAATAAAAGCAAAAAGACTGAATATATATTTCATAGCTTACATTTGGGTGATTTCCGTCAATAATTGTTCCAAAAGTAAAAAGCTATTCAAATAAATTTTTGTTATTTTGAAAACTATAATTTTATCCTGACATGTATAATTTCCTCAAATCAATTATTAAAAGTTTTATTCCTCAAAATATTCTTGTAAAAAATGAAGAAAATTTCAGAAAAATCTTAAAACCTTTCTATAAAGGCGAAAACCACCAGTGTAATGTATGTGAAACCAAGCTTAAAAATTTTGCAAAACTTAATAATGGAGATCTTATATGCCCTGTTTGTGGAAGTATTTCAAGAACCAGAAGACTTTATAAGCTTTTAAATGAGGAATTTATTGTTCCTAATATTGCTATATTAGATTTTTCACCTTTCAGAATACTATACAGAAAATGGAAAAAGAAAAACAATATACAATATTTTGCCACTGATTTCGGAACCGATTTTATTGCTGACTATCGCTACGATATTACTGCAATTACCTGTAAAGACGAAACCTTTGATCTCATTATCTGTTATCACATCTTAGAACATATTGTAGATGATAAAAAAGCAATGAGTGAACTCTACCGGGTTTTGAAGAAAAATGGAACAGTCTTAATTCAGACACCATTTAAAGAGGGAGAAATTTATGAAGATTATTCTATCGTTACGGAGAAAGAGAGATTAAAACATTTCGGGCAGGAGGATCATGTGAGGATTTATTCTGTTGAAGGATTAAAAGAGAGATTGCAAGACTCCGGTTTTTTCGTAGATGTCAAAATTTTTGAGAAAGATAATTATTACGGATTTTCACAGGGAGAGAAAATACTAATTTGCAAAAAGTAAAAACTTAGAGCAATTTGACAAAAAATTAATAATTTAAATCAAGATTCATATTTTTTATTAAATTCTAAAAATTTAACCATGAAAAAAACAATCATTCTACTTTCTGCTGTATTAAGTTTTACAGCAAACGCTCAATGGAGTTTAACTGGGAATTCAGGAACTAATCCTTCAAATAACTTTATTGGAACTACAGACAATACTTCTTTGGTTTTTAAAACTAATAATCTGGAAAAACTGAGAATTAATCCTGATGGCAGATTCGTCTTCTTAAATCTTTCTTCGACTGGTCAGATCTGGGACAAAAATTTATTTTTCGGGGGTGGTGTAAATAATGCTACAAGTATTCTTAATACAGTTTTTGGAATTGGGGCTTTTACTCAAAATACGACTGGTGGTGGAAATACTGCCATTGGAAGTAATGCAATGTCTATATTATCAAATGGAAATTCCAACACAGCGGTTGGTTCAGGAGCTATGAATAATAGTCAATCCGGCTCAGACAATGTTGCAATAGGAACAAATGCTTTGGAATCCTTTATTTCCAGTTCCGGAAATACTGCTATTGGTTCTCATGCAATGGCTTATGGATCAACTGGAACTAATAATACCGCTATAGGTGTAAGTGGTTTAAGATATCTTAAAAGTGGTACCGCCAATGTATCAGTAGGCAGCGAATCGTTTAGATCATTAGACAATGGCTCCAATAACATCAATCTAGGCTACTCTAATGCAAGAAATATTTTATCAGGAAACAACAATATATTTATAGGAACCAATATTGTGCCCTACAACGCAACGTCGCCAAACAATGAGTTAAATATAGGCAATTGGATTGTTGGAAATAACGGGACAATCGGAATTGGACAGTTTACGAATCAACTACCTGCAGATGGAATTACTGCCGATGGCGAGAAATACAAACTTTTTGTAAAAGATGGGATTAGAACAGAAAAAGTAAAAGTAGATATCGCCGCAAACAACGGATGGGCAGATTACGTATTTGAAAAAGATTACAAATTAATGCCATTAAATAGTGTTGAAAAATTTATCAAAGAAAACGGACATCTTCCTGAAGTTCCTACAACTGAGGAAGCTATTAAAAATGGTATTGAACTTAAGGAAATGAATATTCTACTTCTGAAAAAGATTGAAGAACTTACGCTTTATACCATAGAGCAGCAGAAAAGAATTGAAGCACTTGAGAAAAAAGTAAAATAATTAATTATATAAAATTAAGAACATGAAAAAGTTTTATATAACAATTATAATGGCTTTATTCCCGATACTGATGTTTTCACAGGGAGAAAATGATAACTGGTATTTTGGGAATTATGCCGCAATTAATTTTTCCTCTCCGTCACCAATAGTACTTACCAACAGCCAAATGACTACAAATGGAGCCTCCGCTTCTGTAAGTGACAGTAATGGGAAATTACTATTTTACACTAACGGAATTTCCGTATGGACCAGAGAGCATACTATAATGCCAAATGGAGGTAACATAATGCAGGAAACTCCTATGCAAATAGCAATTGTGAAACATCCTTCCAATCCTAATCTATACTATATTTTCAGTGGTGGGGTGGTCTCATCATCAAACACCTTTGTAGCGAGATATTCGGTTGTAGATATGTCTTTAGGAAATCTTGGACTTGATGGTTTTTCTCTTGGTGATGTTGTACAAAGCCTTACAAATATTTCTATTTTAGATGAATTTGGAAATGATTTTACAACAGCAAAAGGAGTTACTATTGTTCCACAAATAAATAATGCTTCTTTTTGGGTATTAATTCCTACAATGACAAAATTATATAGTTATCCCTTAAAAAATACAGGCTTTGTAAATAATCCGGTAACCAGTAGTCTAAATATTGAAAATGTTTATCCTTCTCCTTTTCAGCATTATGCCTATATCAAGGCTTCTCCAAAATTAAGATCATTGTGTAAAAGTTTTTCACATTATCTGAGCTTTAGCTCTGAAGATTTTGTAAACTCTTATAATGAAGGTAGAGTATACTCTTTTGATGACAGTACAGGACAAATAACAAATGCATATGAACTAACAATTGCCAGTCTTACTCCCATCTTGACGGAATTCAACAAAGATGGTTCTATTTTATATGTAGGAACACACCTCTCGACTGATATATATGCTGTTAATATGTTGGCGTCTACAAATAACAATATTATATACAATAGCATAGCAAACACCATTACCGGAAGTGTAGATTTTCAAGGAATTCAAAGAAATAAATACGGTGATATTTATTTCAAATATGCCTATATTCAAAATACCTACATTGGTAAAATTAATAATCCTGATGTTTTTGGCGGAGCCAGTTTAGATTTGTACAATCTAAATATAGCTCCCGGCTATTCCAGTACAAATCCTAATTTGTTTCCTCAATTAGTTCCTACTCTTAATACCAACAATACAAGTAATAATTGTGTACCCAATATTATAAGAGATTCTCAGGAAACAAATAATATCCATACCTATAATGCGAGTAATACTATTATTACAAATACAGCCTATGTTATAGATGCAGGAAAAAATATTACAATGAAAGCAGGAGAAAGTATTACATTGCTACCCAATACTTACATTAAAAACGGTGCTAAATATTTGGCCAAAATTGAAGGATGCGGAGAACCTTGTGAAGGAGAAATTGAAGGCAAAAAGCAAAATATGAAATTATTTATGGATTTAAGAAAGAAACTACCTGATGTACATGGAATTGATATTAATTTATATCCTAATCCCGCCTCTGATTTTTTAACGATTCAATCCACTTTGAAAGTTGAAAATGTAAATGTTTATGATATTTCGGGGAAGAAAATTAATACCGTATTGAATGGAAATACAATTGATATTAAACATATTCCTTCGGGATCGTATCTCATTACGATCGAAACTAAAGAAGGGAAAACAACGAAAAAGTTTATAAAAAAATAATTACGAACACTAAAAAAGGAGAAACAAAGCGTTTCTCCTTTTTTATTTTTAGTATCGGTTAAATCCTATCCATGCAACTTCTTCCAGATCACATCCTTCAGCTCCATGAGACCTTCTCCGGTAACACCTGAGAAAAATAAAGGCTGTCTGTTTTCGGGAAATTCTGCGGAAATTTCTTTCCTCAGCTCTTCATCCAGAAGATCGGACTTTGAAATAGAGATAATAAAATCTTTATCCAGCAATTCAGGGTTGTATTCCTTTAATTCATTTTCCAAAATCTTAAATTCCTGAAAATGATCTTCAGAATCTGCAGGAATTAAAAACAAGAGGATGGAATTCCTTTCAATATGTCTTAAAAAACGGTGTCCTAAACCTTTTCCTTCAGCCGCTCCTTCAATAATCCCCGGAATATCTGCCATTACAAAAGATTTATAATTTCTGTAATCCACAATTCCTAAATTAGGGGTTAAAGTGGTAAAAGCATAATCTGCAATTTTAGGTTTAGCCGCAGAAACGGAGGATAACAACGTAGATTTTCCTGCGTTCGGAAATCCTACAAGACCTACATCCGCAAGAATTTTAAGCTCGAAAACAACGTATCCTTCCTGTCCGTCCATTCCTGGCTGCGCAAATCTCGGAGTTTGGTTGGTAGAAGATTTGAAGTGCTCATTTCCTTTTCCTCCCATTCCTCCTTCCATCAGGATTATTTCCTGACCGTCTTCCAGAATTTCACCGATGATCTCGCCATCTTCATTTTTAGCAATCGTTCCGATAGGAACTTCAATATAAACATCGGCTCCGTAAGCTCCTGTTAACTGATTCTTTCCTCCGTTTTCACCACGCTCCGCTTTTACGTGTCGCGTGTAACGCAAAGGAAGTAAAGTCCATTCGTTGGCATTTCCCTTCATGATGACGTGGCCTCCTCTACCTCCGTCTCCTCCATCCGGACCGCCCTTAGGAATATATTTTTCACGGCGGAGATGCGCAGAACCTGCTCCTCCATGACCGCTTTTACAATGAATCTTTACGTAATCTACAAAATTTGACATAATTTTAATTCAAGGTTTTATGTTGAAGGTTCAAAGTTTTAACCTTGAATTTGGAACTTTGAACCTTGAATCAAAAATTTTTACTTTTGAAACTTCTCTACTTCAGCGAAAAGTTTTTCAGAGATTTCATTAATGTCTCCGACACCGTTGATCTCAACATATTTGCCCTGCTGCTTGTACAGCTCGGCTACTTCTGCTGTTTTTGCGTAGTACTCTTTTATTCTGTTTTGGATGATCTCTACATTGCTGTCGTCTGATCTTCCACTGATTTCTCCTCTTTTCAGCAATCGGTCTACCAAAATTGAATCTTCAACCACCAAAGAAAGGCATACATCAATTTCATCATTCAGTTCTTCTTTCACTATTTTTTCCAATGCTTCCGTCTGAACAGCCGTTCTCGGATAACCGTCGAAAATAAATCCTGCTGCATCGGTTGGTTTTCTGATCTCATCGATCAGCATATCTGTTGTTACCTGATCCGGAACCAATTCTCCCTTATCAATGTAAGATTTTGCCAATTTTCCAAGCTCGGTATCATTTTTCATGTTGAATCTGAAAAGATCACCTGTTGAGATTTGTTTTAAATTGAATTTCTCGATCAGGTTTTGTGCTTGTGTTCCTTTTCCACTTCCTGGAGGACCGAACAGAACGATGTTTATCATAATGTTGTTTTGCTTCCGGCAATCGGCACTGCTTTTTTTGGCCTGCTTCCTGCTTTTAGCTGTTTTTAAGTTATTATTAAATTTATTTCTTTATTTTACTTTTAAGCTAAAAGCTATCAGCTAATAGCCAACAGCGTTTTAATGATTGATTTGTCCGTCTTCTAACTGGTACAAATTGGGTAAGTTTCTTCCTAATTCATCATAATCCAGACCGTATCCTAAAACAAATTTGTTTGGAATTTCTTTCCCGATATAATCCAGCTTAAAATCCTTCTTATATACTTCAGGTTTCAGTAAGAATGAAGCTATTTTTACAGATTTAGGACGCTGCGTCTCGTTAAAATACTTGAAAAGACTTTCTACGGTATTTCCGGTATCTACAATATCTTCTACCAGAATGATGTGACGGTCTTTTACATCCTTCGTCAGTTCCATTTTCTGGTAAACAATTCCTGTAGATTCTGTTCCCACGTAAGAACTCATCTGGATGAAAGCAATTTCGCATGGTCCCGGATAATGCTTCAAAAGGTCTGAGAAGAACATAATCACCCCATTCAAAACACCTATAAAAACAGGAACTTCATCTTTATAATCTTCATAAATCTTTAAAGCCGTAGCTTTTACAATCTCCTGAATCTCGGCATCCTCCAGATAAGGAACAAAAGTTTTGTCGTGAACTTTAATACTCTCCATAAAAAATTTTAGTAGTTGGCAAAGTTACGGATTTTTGACGAAAGTTTTTAATGGATAAAGATGAAGAGTTTTTAAAATCATTGAGCTTTATATTTTCAATGCCTTATTACAGAATGCCTTAGAAACATTTGAAATCATCCTGCCGAAAGACAAAAGAATTCACTTAAAATTAAAACTAAATTTTAAAATTACCCAAGATGTTAAAAATCAAATATTTACAATCGTATTATTTTAACATTGTTTTAACCTTTTTTCTTATATTTGCTGATTAGTCCAAAAACCTTACAATGTCTCTGTACCAAAGAATTGCTGAGAAGCTGCAATATATAAGCCCGAATTTTTATAAAAAAAGATATTTTAAAACCTTAAACAATCTTACCAAAGATAATTTTTCGTCGCGAAATGTAGAACCGGAATTGGTTTGGATTAAAGAATTCTTACCTAAAAATGCAGTAATCTTTGATATCGGAGCCAATGTAGGAAGCTTCCTTTATCAGCTTGAAAATAAGCTGGATCATGAGAACATTTATGCTTTTGAGCCCAATAAAAAACTGTATCATCGTCTGAAAAGGTTATTTCCGGCAATGCGGATTTTTCCTTTGGCACTGTCTGACGAAAATACAACGGCTGAATTTAAAGTTCCGATCATCAACGGAAAAATCGTTGCTTCAAGAGGAACCCTGAATACAGATTACAAGGAAAAAGGCGAAGAACAGAGCTACACCGAAAGAGTAAAAGTAATAAAACTCGACGAATGGGCGGCAATTGAACATTTCAGCAGACTCGATTTTATTAAAATTGATGTGGAAGGCAATGAAATGAAAACACTTCACGGTGCGAAGCAGATTATTAAACAGTTTTCACCCACGTTAATGGTGGAAATGGAACAGAGACACCACCAGACTCCGATTTGGGATGAAATTTCAGAAGTTGAATCGTGGGGTTATGATGCAAACTATCTGAACAGGCATACTTTTGAGCTTAAAAAATTAACGGAAGAAATTCTTTTAAAAAACATCAGCGACGAAAAAAATAAAACAGAATACATCAACAACATTATTTTTATTCCGAAAAACTAATAAAAGATGAGTGTAGTAGCAAGGCAGGGCTTTAAATATTCCATCATTGGATATATTGGTTTTTTACTGGGAACCGTTTCAATATTTATTTTCATGAATAATCTTGAGTTCTACGGAACTTTAAGATATATCATGCCAACCGCAGAAATGTTCGTCCCTTTCGTTGTGTTCGGGATTTCTTATGCTAATGTAAAATTTTTCCATAAAGTAGATAAAGACGGAAAAAAGCAAAACATGCTTTCGCTATCTCTGCTTGCTGTGGTCATTAATTTTGCTATATTTCTGTGTATCTTCTTTTTTATTCCCTATTTTTTTCCGGAATTTAAGAATACCAAAGCCTGGAAAATTAAAAACATCATTCTGCCACTTACTTTAACTCTTTCTTTTTGTGCAATTTTTAATAAATATATTTCGAATTACAAAAGAATAGTCGTTTCTAATATTTTTGACAATCTTTTTCCAAAAATTGCCAATCTGGGTGCTTTTCTTATTTTTATATATTTAGCATCACGGTACGCAGAGCCTTCAACTATTCCTGAAAAAATCGCATTGATTTTCTTTTTCGGAATGTTTGCCCTGATGTTTTTTGGATATATTTTTTACACCAATAAACTGGAAAAAATAAATCTGGATTTCAGTACAGATTATTTCAAAAAAGATAACTTTTACAAAGAGTTCGCCGCTTATAGTTTTTTCGGGTTTTTAGGAACTTTTGGAAATTATTTAGCCATCAACAACTTTATGATTGGGGAATTTCTGGGGATGGAAGAAAACGGAATTTACTCTACACTGTATGCTTTAATTTCACTAATATCGATACCCCAATTAGGTTTATTTAATATTTCAGCACCTATCATCAGTAAAAACCTTGCAGACGGAGATATGGAAGGTCTGGATAAATTTCATAAGAAAACATCCCTCACTTTGTATTTTCTGGGAGCGGTTCTGTTTTCATGCATCATCATCGGGTTTCCTTATCTTACTTATTTTATGCCTAAAAACGGAATTCTTTTAAGGGAATATCAACCGGTTGTGTGGATTTGGGGATCTGCGGTACTGGTAGATTTAGCAACGGGCTTCAACGGAAACATTATTTCCCTTTCAAAATATTATAAATTTAATATTGTTGTAATGCTTTTATTAGCAGGACTCACCATACTGTTAAATCTTTACTTTTTACAAAACACAGATCTTAAATTAAGCGGAATTGCCCTCTCTACAGCAATTTCTCTTACCACCTACAATGTCATCAAGATTATTTTCAACTATGTGATGTTTAAAGTTTCTCCTTTAACGATTGAAATGATTTTTGTATCGATTATCTGTACTTTAGCGGTTACAGTTGCGATTGTTTTGCCGAATTTCGAAAGTAATTTCATCAACATGATTTACAAACCCGCCGTTGTGCTGATCCTGATTTTTATCGGAAATTATTTTACCAAGATTTTCCCTGTTGAAGACTATCTGAACAGAAATTTCATCAAAAGTATTTTTAAATTTAAATAGAAATTAATTCGTTTAATAGCTTTTCTAGTTTTTGCTGAACAGATTTTTTATTGAATTCTTTTTGAAAGTCGAACTGACTGTTTTTTAGTGATTTAAACTGCTCCAGAATATCTTTTTGCTCAGGAACAATAAAATCTAATTTTGAAGCATAATTTGAAGGAAAAACAGCTTGTTTTCCATATTTGATGGCATCTCCAAGATTTCCCGTCATTTTTGTTTTGCCATAAATTTCTTCCTGACTGAAAAACGTAGTTTTCTGCTGAATAGGACACCACAAAACGTCCGTTTTCTGCATCCAGTCTTCGAAATCAGCTTGAGAAACTCTCTCTGAAAAATAGGTAATATTGATATATTTCAATGAACGTTCCAGATCTATAATATCTTTTAATTCTTGATTTTTTGCTCTTCCTAAAAAGACAAATTCAATGAATTTATTTTCAGGATCTGAATGTTTATTTAACTTTTCAAGATTGTTTATGACTGAAAAAACTCTTTTATAATCTCTTCTTTGCTGGGAAACTCCACCCGGAATAACAATAATTAACACTTTATTTTCCGGTTTTTTAAAATTTTTAGTGTAAAAAAGAGGCAAGAATGTATACCTTTCAGAACTCAACTCTTCATCCAAAACCAATCGTTTTTTTGCTGTCTGATAGACTTTTGATGAATTTAACAGACCTTCTTTCCACAACAATTTCAGTCTGTATATCTGATCTTCTTTAAAAATACTTTTGATAAGGCTGAACTTTGAAGATTTCATAAAGTTCATGTTGTGAACAATTACGGAAGCATTGTATTTTTTTACAATCGCAAGAAAGGTGTTGAAATAACGGTGAACCGTTCCGATGATGATTACATCATATTTTTTTAATTTCAACTGGTCTAAAATCATTGAACTGTCCGACAGAAAAATATTCTCTCCGGATTCAATGATCTGATCTTTTATTTTTTTTGAAAAATAATAATCTACGGTAAATTCTCCGGAACCGCTCATTATATTGATAAAATCCTGAGCAATTTCCGCGTGGGTATCAATTTCTATGTAGGCTATTTTTTTCAAAATTCTAACGTTTAGGCTAATTTTATATTTTGTTAAACGGACTAAAATCCGTTTCTATTGAATAGATTCTATTTTTGCTTATACTTAATTAATCATAATGCTTAATTTTAACGCAAAGTTCGCAAGAGTTTTTAAACATTAACTGCTTTTAAGCTCGCAAAGGCGTTTCACTCAGCAGAGAACCCAAAGTTTTTTAATAATGCCGAATCGCGGACAACCACATTTTATTTAATTAATTACATTTTCAGCCATTTTTTCTTCAGCATATTCCAGCGCTGATTGTTGATGACTCTCTGTTCCTCTTTTGAAATTTTCAGTTCCAATTTCTGAGAACGGCAGTTTTCATACGATTTAATGATTGAAAAGAAAAACGCAGCCGATTTGCTTTTCGCTGCTTCTTTTGAGGAAGCGATGTAGGCTAAAAACCGGTTCAGTCCTAAAAAATAAAAATATCTCCCGTAATAATCTGCGGGTTTTATGGTATAATCAGCTCCTTTCACTTTAATTAATTTCACATGAAGTGCCGGAAGAACAACTTCTTTCCACCCAAGATTTTCCAGTAAAATGGCATCGATATTGTCCCATCCCAATGTTTCACGAATGCCTTTCATCCCGATAAAACTTTCTTTTCGGTACGCTTTCATCGGACCTCGGACATGATGTTTGTTGGAATTTCCTTCGTAAATCCATTCTCCGTCTTTTTCAACATACAGTAAACCGCCAACCAATCCGTATTTCGGATTATTTCTGAAAGTTTTTTCTACCGTTTCAAGATAATTTTCAGGTAAAATGACATCCGCATCAAATTTACAGATGACTTCAAAATCCTCTATATTCTGAGTATTCAAGCCATTTTTAAAAGCATTGACTACTTTTGAACCGGGTTGATGCGCAGATTTCTGAAGATCAATCGTTTCAAACCGGGAATCACTGTCTGTATATTTTCTGATGACTTCCGAAGTTCCGTCTGTAGAACCGTCATTAACGACCACGACTTTAAAATCCTTAAAACTCTGCCGTTGTAAAGAATCTAATGTAAAAGGAAGATTGTTTTCTTCGTTATGCGCAGGAATGATGATTAAAAATCTCAAAAGAAAAATATAAATGATGAATAATAAGCGATAACTGATAAAATCAGGTTAGATTTTAATCATTTATCGCTTACCGTTACTATTATTTGTTGTGGGGTTTCAGCATATTTTTAGGATCAAGGATTTCATCCAGTTTCTCCTGAGAAAGAAGTCCTTTTTCCAATACTAAATTGTACACACTTTTTCCTGTTTCCAAAGCTTCTTTGGCAATCGCTGTCGATTGTTTGTAGCCGATGTAAGGATTTAAGGCGGTTACGATTCCAATGCTGTGTTTCACCATATTCAGGCAGACTTCTTTATTTGCCGTAATTCCGACGATACATTTTTCGCGAAGCGTATCCAGAGCATTGCTTAAAAAGTGAATATTTTCCATGATCGCATGAGAAAGCACAGGTTCCATGACGTTGAGCTGTAACTGTCCTGCTTCTGCTGCAAAAGTTACCGTAAGATCATTTCCGAACACTTTAAAACAAACCTGATTCACCACTTCCGGAATCACAGGATTTACTTTTCCCGGCATAATGGAAGATCCCGGCTGCATCGGAGGTAAATTGATTTCCGACAATCCTGCTCTCGGTCCTGAAGCAAGCAATCTTAAATCGTTGCAGATTTTTGATAGTTTAACAGCAAGACGTTTCATTGCAGATGAATAGATCACATAAGAACCTGTATCCGGCGTTGCTTCTACCAGATCCGGCGCTGAAACGACAGGAAAACCTGTTAACTGCGCTAAATTTTTCGCACAGAGTGTTGCATATCCAACCGGAGCGTTAATTCCTGTCCCGATCGCAGTGGCACCCATATTTACTTCTACAAAAAGATTGGCGTTATTATTTAATTTAGAAATATCTTCTTCCAAAGTAGCTGCAAAGGCTTCAAATTCCTGTCCCAAAGTCATTGGAACCGCATCCTGAAGCTGCGTTCGCCCCATTTTAATCACATCCTGAAATTCTTTTCCTTTTGCTCTGAAAGCTTCAACAATTTTCTCCAGTTTTTCTACAAGAGAGATGTTCATCTGCAAAAGTCCCATTTTAATTGCCGTAGGATAAGCATCGTTGGTAGACTGGGAAAGATTGATATGATCGTTGGGTGAACAGAATTCATACTGCCCTTTATTTTTCCCAAGTTTTTCCAGAACACGGTTGGCAATTACTTCATTGGCGTTCATGTTGATGGAAGTTCCTGCTCCACCCTGAATCATATCCACCGGAAACTGGTCGTGCAGTTCTCCGTTTATTAATTCATCACAAACTTCAGCAATGGTATGATATAAATTTTCATCCAGCAGACCCAGCTCATAATTGGTTTTGGCTGCCGCTTTTTTTACGAAAGCCAACCCTTTGATGAACTCCGGATATGAAGATAAAAGCTGTCCTGAAATTTTAAAATTATTAATCGCTCTTTGCGTCTGTACTCCATAATAAGCATTCACCGGAACTTCTAATTCTCCCAGTAAATCGCTTTCTTTCCTGAAATTTTCCATTACAGATTTTTTAATTATTTTGAGACTTTAAAGATAGCAAAAACGCACCGAAACCGATGCGCTTTCCTTATTTATTTTGTAGGATATTTTACGTTTAAAGCCTGCAATATGGAGAAGGTTTCCGCGTCCATTATTCCGTCGTAATTCTGCGGTCTGAAGTGATATTGAAATGCTTCTATTGTTTTTTTGGTGGCATCATCCCATTTACCGCTCAGATCCAATGCGTACCCGAATTTCTGAAGTTGTGTCTGAACATTAAAAATAAACGTCGGATCGTTGTATTTTGACTGGAAATCCGTAGATGTTGCCAGATCATAGAAACTTTGCTTCACGGCATCATCATACCACATTCCGATTTGGTATTCGTCGTATAATTTTTTCCATGGAAATAAAGGTCCCGGATCTTGTTTTCTTGTAGGGGCAATATCTGAATGTGCGAGAATATTGGTCGCCGGAATATTATATCTCGCCACAATATCTTTTACCAAAGCGGCTACTTTTTTTACCTGAGCTTCATCAAAAGGCATGAAGATTCTCTTTCCTGCAGCGTCTGTCGTGAATCCTGAATTTACAATCTCAATTCCAATAGATGTATCATTAAGGTTTTTATCGGCTCTCCACGCGCTTACTCCGGCGTGATATGAACGTTTATTTTCATCTACCAACTGATAAATTTCGTTATCTCCTGTATTGTTTACCAGATAATGCGCACTTACCGCCTGCTGAGACAATACGGTAATGGATTTATCATCCGGTAAAGCCGTATAATGCAAAATTAAATATCGTTGTCTGAAATTCTGTGCAATTGCAGGGAAATAAGTTTTCACGACTTTATAACCTGCAGGTTTTGCTGAAACAATAGAACCATAACTTGCGGTGTTATCATTTTTAGTAATATCCGCAATATTGGTGGTAAAAAATTCTACTCCGTGTTCAGAAGTTATTTTCGGTTTTGGTTTATCGCTACCCGAAGCCTGGGCTGTTGTTTTAGGCTGTACTGAAGGGGTTCTCGGGATGTATTGTTTTTTTTTAGCATTTTGCTGAGAAGTACAGGAAAAAATCAAAGAACTTAATCCGATGATATATAATGTATTACGCATTTGTTTACTTTTTTTGTTGTTTATTACCTCAAAAATACACAAATTTTTCTTGAAAAATATTTGGTAAATAAAGAAATCTGTTCTATATTTGCACTCGCAATAAAGGAACAACGATCATTAAAAAATAAGATAAACAGGAGGGTTGCCGGAGTGGTTAACGGAGCAGTTTGCTAAACTGTCGACGCGAAAGTGTCGCAAGGGTTCGAATCCCTTACCCTCCGCTTTTCTATATATCTTT
>NZ_JAULSJ010000037.1:0-42644 GCF_030518295.1 Chryseobacterium urinae
AATTCTATGTTTGAAGTTAAAATTTAGGATACTTATAAGTATCCTTTTTTAATTTTTTATTTATATTTGTAAAATCAATTTTGCAACAACGTAAAGCAAAAGAGCAACCCCAAAAAACAATAAAAACACAAAATCTTCTTCGTATGAAAAAGAACAGCATAGACTTTGAATCCCGTTTTTGGTGCGGTCGGAAGAAACATTCCGCGCTTTCGCTGATGGAAGTTTTTTTCCAGTTTCATGATTGGGCAACCGCCAAAGAACGCCTAAATCTCATCATGCAATACGCCGCACAGCGCAAAACACGGATTCCGGAAGATCCTTCCGTTATCTTTTATTTTCACCAGTCGCTCCGGTCGTTTATTCGCGCAGCAAATTCCCTTAGAAACAAGCGCGGAAAATGGCTGGTTCATGAACTTTCGGAACACAAAAATCTGATGTTGCAGGGTTCGTTGTCGGAAAAAGAATACCGCGATCCGGCAAAAGTTTTCCGGAAAGCCTTTAAAAAATACCGTCTTGAGGAATTTGAAGAGTTTCTGTCGGAAATCGTGTATTTCTCGCTCGGAACGTTTAATAATGTACCGGAGCGTAATATCGTAGATCCGTATTTGCACCTCATCAAAATACTCGATGCAGCATGGCTCATTCTGGAACGTGAAAACAACAGGGAAAAAATTCTGCATGAAGAGGAATCAATCGCTGAAGTTCAGCCATGATCCGAATTTGTTTTGACCTGAGTTCGGGATAAGTTATCTTAAACGCACTATTAAAAAAGAGACTCAAACAAGGATTCAGCTTTTAAGATATAGAAAGGCGAAAAACTTATCAAAGGAATATTTCATTGAATATCCGTTAAACAACCTATTACTATGCACTGATATGAAAATCAATTATTTATAACAGGCACTTCGACAAGCTCAGTGTGACACTTCTAATACTAAACGCTTGATTTTTAGCGATGTCAAGCTGAGCCTGTCGAAGCTTTAGGTTAATAAACGGATAATCAAAAATATTTTTGTCTTTTCAAATAAACGAAGTGCTTTTGTTTAGTTTACCAACTTTCAATAAGGAAAAAAATCTTTTGTTTTTTTGTGACAGATTAATATGATACTATAAATCAATTATTTAATTTATTTCTTATCCCGAACTGAGGTTGTTTTGATTAAAGATAGAAGGCAATTCGGTAATAAAATTTACAACAAAAAAACACTTCCATTATTGTATGAAAGTGTTAAATATAATCAGGCTTTTAATTTCTAAATTGTTTTCAGGTACAATTCCTGCAATTCCTCCGCCGAAAAAGCTTTTGAAGGAAGATGCTGTACCAGTTCGCCCTGCTTCATGATCCCGATATTGGTAGCAACACTTACCGCATTGAAAATATCGTGGGTTGCCATTAAAATGGTTCTGCCTTCGTTTCCTAACTGCCTTACAATTTCGGTAAATTCTGCGGTGGCAATCGGGTCCAGTCCGCTCGTAGGTTCGTCCAGAAGAAGAACTTTGGCGTTTTTGGCGAGTGCAATGGCAATTCCTACTTTCTGCCGCATCCCTTTCGAATAACCGCCCAAAGGTTTTTCGTGGGCAGTTTCCTGCAATCCGGTACGTTTCAGCAAAGCGGAAAGTTCATTTTTATCATAATTAAATCCGGCAATTTTAGAGAAAAAATCAAGGTTTTCAATTCCTGTAAGATTGGGATAAAGCAATACTGTTTCCGGGATGTAAGCCAGATGTTTTTTAATCTTTTCAGGATGGTCTTTTACGGATATATTATGGATGAAAGCATCTCCCGAAGTGGCTTTAATTAAACCCAAGAGGATATTGATGGTGGTGCTTTTTCCTGCGCCGTTCTGCCCGAGAAGAGCGAAGATTTCACCTTCCTGAATTTCGAGATCAAGAGATTTTAAGGCTGTAAAATCGTTGTATTTTTTATGGAGATTAATGGTTTTTAACATAGCTTTCTGAATTTGATGTGTGAAAGAATTAACAATAAAGAAATAATTATAAAATAGGGAAGAAATACACCTGCAAGATTTATTTTCCCTTCGTCTGTAAAGGTTTTTACGGTTTGCTTCGTCCAGTCGATGGTGTTTCCGTTTACCTTTTTAAAGATGGACGGATAGAAATACAGCCTCTGTTTTTCGTGAAATTTTTTCAGACCTTCGGCATAATTCAGTTGGTTTTCCATTCCTGTTTTTGCAACTTCGCTTTGTACAAGCTGCGTCTGGATATTGGGTAAAAGATAGCCCAAATAAACTGCTGCCTTGTTTCTGTAAAGCTTTTTTTCCTGATATTGTCTGGAAGATTTTTCAGATTCCACATCTGCCATATGCTGCATTGCGTAATACCAAGTGTAGGAAAAGCTGCTGTTTTCGGCAACGGTATATTGCCTGAACTGCGGATAGATCTTATGGAATTTCTGCATCGTAGGAATTTTTGCTTCGTCCCATTTATTATGATAGCCTTCACGCTGTTCAATTTGCGCCTGCAAACCTTCTTTTACCGGAATAAGTTTCTGAATCAGCATATTTCCTGTCATCGGAACAATAAAATTCATTCCCATCCAGAAAATAACCAAAGCCAAAGCATTCCACGAAGACGATTTCTGGTAACCGATGATCCATCTGCAAAGTGCAAACCAGAAAACCAGATAGAGTAAACCCGCTAAAGTGAAAATAATAAAAGCTGAATCTACCGGAATATGAATATAGACCACAGCAACAATCAACAATAAAAAGTAAACCGAACTTACCGCCATTAGACGGATTAATAATTTAGCATCAATAAGTTTTCTCAGATTTTGACTTTGTACCGAAAGCAGTTTCCACGTTCCTTTTTCCTGATCTTCGGAAATAAGATTGTAGCAGAACGCAATAATGACCAGCGGAAAAAGAAAAACCAGAACAAAAGAAAAATCGAAATTTCCCACTGCCGCATTGGCGGGATTAAAAAAATCTGAGTTGTTTTTTTGCTCCTCCAGATTTCTTATCGTGACCCCTTGAATAGAAGGGTTTAAATCTCTTAAGCCAATATTTAAAGCAGCTAATTTGGGCATTTCATTCACCAGATTAAACTTTACGTAGTACAGCAAAAGACCGATATCGTCGCTGTGTAATGCCACATTTTTATCAATGCTGTTTTTTTGATATGCCGCACTTTTTGCGATGATATCTTCATTCCTGTCGAGAAATTTTTTACCGGTGTACAAAGAACTCAAACCTGCAAAAAGCAGAATCAACAAAGAAATAAGATAGGCTTTGTTGCGGTAAAACTGTTTATATAAATAATGATTCATTAGATTAATTTTAAATTTTTAGCACTTAGCTCAATCATTAAAACACAGGCTAAAAGCCAGAAAATAATCGCTGCAAGTGAAAGAAACTGATGGCTTAAACTTTCTTTCAGTGAGGTAAATTCATACCTGAAATCGGGAAATTTCTGCCAGTTTTCGTGTCCTACAGCGGCTGGTTTTTCGCCTTCCTTCGGTTTAATGTTACTAATGTGTTCAATCTGCAGATCATTCATCTGCTGCGCAAGTTTGTAACGGTAGCTTTCCGCCTGATTCTGAAATTGCCGGTACGCAAAATAATCTGTTCCGGAAGCCGTCATAGAAAGGTTTTTAATTGCCATTACAGGATTGATGAAACCAAAAATCTCATTCAGTTTCTGCTGCTGCTGATATTGGTTCTGAAGTTTTTTCAAATGGTCAACATAAAGTTTTGCGCTTATTCTTTCGCCTTCTTTCATCACAATTCCACCGTAATTAACAGGAAGTTCGTCGGTGGTTTTTACATTGTATTTTGCTAATAAAGAATCTTTAATATGTTTAAAATGCGGGTCGTCGGGATTATGACTGTCGCCGATTTTCAAAACATCTTCTTCCACCTGAGTTTCAAACGCAATTCTGGATGGGGTAGGATAAAGATTCTGTGCTGCAAACTGAATTCCTTTCGGCAGGAAAATTACCAGAACGAGCCAGGAACCGATTAAACTGATTAAAGCTGATGAAGAAGCTTTGCTTTGGGCAGAAATTAAAACAGTTAACGTACTGAAGAAGAAATAATAGATCATGTACGCCGGAAAAATTACCCCTGTTCTTGATAAAATATCTGAAAAATCAGAATCTTCAGTCCAGATTCCCATCAGTAAAACCACAGGAATCACCGGAATTAAAAACACCAGAGAAAACTGCCAAAGTCCGAGAACCTTTCCCCATAAAATAGCTTTTGGAGAAGCCCCCTGAACAGTCAGGATTTTCAGTGTGGCATCCTCTCTTTCACGAACAATGAGCCCGAAACCGAGAAATAATATAATTAAAGGAACTATTGCCTGAAGAATAAATGCCGAACTGAAAGCTCCGAAACGGACAAGTATTCCCGAACTTCCGGCTTCAGAAAGATTGGCGGTATTCTGTTTGTGTGCTTCAAGGAAAATAACATTTCCCAGATAGTCATCCAGACCATTATCAAAAATGCTCAGCGGATGCCCGATCCTGAAAACCAGATAGCCGTAATGTGCCATTCTGTGAGGATGTTTATCGGGTCTGTGTTCCCAGTTTTCACGTGTTTCTTTGCGGTATTCTTTTACTTTAGAATAGTTTTCGCCATATTTTGTAAATCCTATTCCTATGCTTAGAAAACAAAACAGGAGAACGGTAACCACAATGAGCAGGTTTTGTCTGCTTTTAAATAAATCCTGTCTGGTTTTTCTTACTATTAGTTTCAGGTGTGAAAAAGCCATTGTTTAAATTTTAAAAGTTGCTGTAAATAGATAATTTCTTGGAGCTCCGGGAAAAAGTCTCAGGTAATTCTGAGCTCCTACCCAATAAGTTGTATTGGTAATATTGTTAACATTAAGTGCCAGTTGAAGTCTGGTTTGCGGTACAGAATAATACAGTGCAACATCCAGTGTGGTATAAGCCGGAAGTTCAAAACTTCTTGTAAACCACGGTATTTTTTTACTTTGGTAAAGCATTCCTGCGCCAATTCCGAAGTCTTTTAAAGCCTGAATATTCGTGAAATTATATCTCGTCCAGAGATTGACAGAATTTTTCGATGTATTTTCTTTAGCCAGACCAATAAGAGCAGGATTGGAGTCATCTTTAACTTTAGCATCAATATAGCTGTAACCTGCATAAATGTGCCATTGCGGAAGAAGATATCCTGTAAATTCAGCTTCAAAACCACGGCTTCTGTCTGCGCCGCGCTGTATCAGTTGGTCGGGTTCTGCGGGATTATTTGCATTCACCAGAATATTTTTCTGATTGATTTCGTACACTGAAAAATTGGCATCAATCTTTTTGAAAAGTTTTGTTTTTACTCCAAATTCTTTTAAATCCGACAATAAAGGCTTGTATAATGAAGCAGAAACTGCACCGGTGAAATTTGCCGTTTGCGGCATCAGTGAGATCGTGTTAGATTGCGGCTGATAGCCCGTAAGATAGGTTCCGTAGATGTTGGTATTCTCGGTGATGCTGTAGGTAAGACCCACTCTGTAAAGCATTTTCTGATTTCTGAATGAGCTTTCTTCCTGTTTTTTGTAATTGGTAATATCCTGAAACCATTCCTGCCTTAATCCGGCTAAAAGCTTCAGCTTTTTCCATGTTACCAAATGTTGAATGTACGCCGCGTGAGTGGTCGTTAAAGCCGTTGGTAAAGGATTGATGATATTTAAAACTGCGTAATCTTTTCCCTGATGATTTACCGCTCCGGGCGTAAGGTCAAAAGGGTTTACGTTCGGTTTCGGAAGGGTAATTCCATTGTAAATTATTGTTTCATACAATGCGGCATTAGCTGCGTTATACGATGAAGCAACAGTTCCGTCTTTCAGCAGAAAACCTCTTGCCGCATCCTGCTTTCCACCACTTTTTTTCTCCCAGATATGGCTGTCGTATCCCACAAGAGTCTGATGTTCAAATGTTCCGGTTTTATATGTAAAATTGAAATAAGCATTGATATTATCCACAGACCAGTGCTGGATTCTTTCAAGATACTGCATCATTGCCAGACTGGAAATCGGCTTATTGTTAATGTCGGGAACAAAAGAATTGGTTGTCCTTGTTTCATGGGTGTCTTCATCCCAACGTTGTTTCATATACGAAGCATTGAAACTGATGCTTTTATTGAAGTGATGAGATAAGCTTCCCATTAAAGTTAGGTCTTTGGTTTTGAAATAATCTCCCGGTGCGCCTAAATTTAAACTAATTGGTGTACTGTTAAGATTTGTTTTTCCTGCAACAGCTCCGAAAATAGGCTGTCCGCGATCGAGATTACCGTTCATTTCGCTGTAGATCATCTCTACATTTACAGAAGTTTTATCATTCGGAACAAAAGAAATTGAAGGCGCGATTAAAAGTCCGTTGTTCTTCACATTGTCACGAAAAGATCTGGCATTCTGGTGCGCTCCGTTGAACCGGTACAAAAGTGTTCTGCTTTTATTCAAAGGACCTGTAAAATCCGCGGAAAGACGATAGGTATCAAAGCTTCCGCCGGAGAGGCTCATTTCATAACGAGGGCTGGTTAATGGTTTTTTGGTTACCATATTAATCGTTCCACCCGGATCTACACTCGACATCGTGATGCTTGCCGGACCTTTAAAAACTTCTACACGCTCAATATGCGGCGTCATGGGCTGAAGAAAATAGTATTGCCTGGTTCTCATACCATTAATGATCTGCCCTTCTTCATTCTGGCTGATTCCACGGATGCTGTACTGATTATAAAAACTGGCATTGGAAACACCTGCAACATTTTTAAGGACATCGCCCAGTCTGAAGGCTTGTCTGTCGGTGATGAGTTCTTTGGTAACGGTATTGAGTGTAAGAGGAAGATCTTTATTTTTCATTGCAATCTTTGTGGCTGCAAATGAATAATCTGAAGTGTAAGCTTTTGATTTTCTTCCTACAATCTCTACGGTTTGAATGGTTGTTGAGACCGTATCTCCTTTTGCTGTCTGTGCATGAACTGCAATTGATGATAAAAAGAAGCTGAAGGTTGCCCAATGAAAAGGCTTACAGGAAATACAATGTATTATTCCGGTTTGATGAGAATTGAATGACATAAAAATTAGTAAAGTAGTATTAAAAATACCTCGTTAGAATAAGAATATTCAGGATCTTATTAAACCCAGATATTCGCAAAAAGACGTTACAGACTTAAAAAAATCTGTAGGTAAAGAATTTTAACTTTAAAGAAAGCTAAAGTTATGAAAAACAGGGTGGAGCTCTCGATGAAAAATAATCGAGCAGACATCGATAGGTTTTCGACTTCGATTGTGGAATTTCCCTTTTATTCGTCTGATAAACTGAAAAATCCAGAGAGGTTAAATCGGGCAGTAAGCTATGATTCATCTGAAAATGAAGTGCACACTGGCAATGATCTTCCTTAGAAATTTTTGCCTGCTGATTGTCTTTTGAATTTTTAATATCAAAAGTTTTGCTACTCTCGTGTTGCGAGTGATCTATGCAAATACTAATGCCGCTCACGTTATAAATAAACATGAGTAACACTGAAACAAGAAAAAAAGTGTTTAACGTTTTTTGCATTAGAAGGAACAAAACTAATGATAAAAATTGACAATGCTACCTTTGTAGGCAAAAAGTACTGTAATTTAACCTGTGTTAGAAATAAAAAATTGATTTTCAGTATTCTTACATCGTTTTAGTGCATGAAAATTTTTTATGTATGAAATTTTTAGACTAAGAATAAGAAACTTTGGTGAGTTTTATCTGTGTAGAGATCATGTTTGGAAAGCTTTCTGTCTTTGGAAGTCTATCTTAATTATTTACTAATCTCTCAAACAAAAATCCCAACTCTTGTCAGGATTTTCATTTATTTATATTTCCAAAAAAATCTTCTAAAGTAATCTCTTTTTTTCGGCAAATTCTGATCAAAGTTTTTAAGGACATATTATAATCAGTCTTTGATGTTCCTAACGCAATATTTTTAATTCTTCTTATGGTACTTTCTTCTACGCCGCATTTTGACGCAAAATCTCTTTGCGATTCCGCTTTTGAAATCCAATTAGTGTAAATGTATTTGCAAATAGAAATGATTACGTCTTTTTCATCGTCCATGCTAACAAATTAAAAGAAAGAGAAAAAAAACAGTGCGGTTTTCTGTGCGCAATAATGAAATATTATTACATTTGTAAAATAAGTTATATAGCAATCCCAAAAAACAATAAAAACACAAAATCTTCTTCGTATGAAAAAGAACAGCATAGACTTTGAATCCCGTTTTTGGTGCGGTCGGAAGAAACATTCTGCTTGGATCGTGAAAACAACAGGGAAAAAATCTGCATGAAGAGGAATCAATTGCTGAACCTCAGCTTTGATCAGATTTTCTTTCAATCAGACGCGATCAGAAAATTATATCTTTATGGTTTAATTTAAAGAGTCAAGTAAAATAAGCTGAAATAAAAAACCGGCAAGAAGTAAACTTCTAATGCCGGTTTTGTGAGCTCGACAGGATTCAAACCTGTAACCTTCTGAGCCGTAATCAGATGCGCTATTCAGTTGCGCCACGAGCCCGTTGTTTCCTTATCGTTTAAAGGTTTGCAAATATAGCACTTTTTTCTTTTCTTTGAAAGATGAAACCGAGAATTTTACTATTAATCGCGTTTTTCGCGCTAACCGCTTGTAAAAGAGAGACAAAAAATTCACCTTCGGAAGCTGTTTCAGTTTCAAATTTGGTGCAGTACAAAGAAGAGAATGGAGGAATACACATAAAATCCGGAAATTTCACCTATGATTTCAAGAAAAATCAGATTCCGTTTAAAAAAATTATCCTGCTGAATGCAAGTATGGCGGGTTATATTTCAGAGCTGAATGCAGAAAATCTCATTATCGGCGTATCAAATCCCGAATACATTTATTCAGAAAAAATTCAGAATTTAATTAAACAGGGAAAAATTCAGAATTTGGGAAGCGAGCAGAAATATGATGTTGAAAAAATTATTTCGCTAAAACCCGACGCTATTTTTACCAATCATATCGCCAGTTTTGACAATACGTACCAATTGCTGAAAAACAACGGAATTCAGGTCATTTTTCTGGATGAATATCTGGAGCAGAAACCTTTGGAAAAAACAGCCTATATCAAGCTTTTCGGAAAACTTTTCGGAAAAGAAAAAGAAGCAGATGTAAAATTTGATGAAGTTGAAAAAAATTACAGTGATCTGAAAAAACTGGCGCTTACCGCAAAAGAAAAGCCAACTGTTTTGGCGAACGAAATGTATGGAGATGTTTGGTATCTTCCGGGAGGAAAAACTTCTGCTGCAAATTTTATTTCCGATGCCAATGCAGAATATATTCTTAAAGACAATACAGATCAGAAAGCCGTAACCATGAGCTTTGAAGAAGTATTTGCAAAATCAGGCAAAGTACAATACTGGATTAATGCAGGAAATCATATCTCCAAAAAAGACATGTTGGGCATGAATCCTTTTTACAGCAAACTGGAGGTATTCAATAAGGGAAAAATCTATGTGATTACGGGCAAGGAAAAAGGGCAGGCAAACGATTTCTTTGAAAGCGGCGTGGTACGTGCAGATTTGGTATTAAAAGATTATATTAAAATTTTTCATCCGGAACTTTTACCCGATTATCAGCTTACTTATATGAAAGAATTGCGATAACTCGGAGTATTTCCTTATTTTTGACTTTCTTTTTTTAAAATTATGTGGAAAAAAATTAAACAGATTATATTCGTTCTTCTTATTCTTAACGTTGTTTTTATTGTTTGGGGAAGATTTTTCAATCCTCCCATCACGCTTACCCAGATTGGCGGACTCTTTGAATACGGAAGATTGCAGAGAGACTATATTTCCTACGATGAAATGGGAAGTAATGTAAAAAAAGCAGTAATTGCTTCTGAAGATCAGAAATTTTTCGATCATGATGGTTTTGATTATCAGGCGATTGAAAAAGCCATGAAAAACAACGAAAAAGGCAAAAGATTAAAAGGAGGAAGCACCATTTCTCAGCAGACTGCAAAAAATATTTTTCTTTGGCAGGGCAGAAGCTGGATCAGAAAAGGACTGGAAGCAGTGTATACTTTCATCATCGAAAAAGTCTGGAACAAAGACATCATTCTTGAAAGATATCTGAATTCCATAGAAATGGGACAAGGCGTTTTCGGGATAGAAGCGGCTTCAGAATATTATTTCGGAAAATCTTCCAAAGATCTCAACACCTCGGAAGCAGCGTGGATTGCAGCCGTTTTACCCAATCCTAAAAAATACGATCCTAAAAATCCATCTCCTTATCTCAGAAAGAAGCACAACTGGATTATGAGACAGATGAGGAATGTGCGTTTGAAATAGTATCTTTGCACCAATGAAACTCTTTAATTCCAGCACAAACTTTGAGTCGGTTCTTAAAAAATATTTTTCTTTTAAGAATGAAACGCTTTCGCTCGATCCGTTTGCCGAAATTTTAGACAGTGCAAAAAAGTCAGACTTTGCAGAGGTTCTCCGTTTTTTCAGGGAAAATCCTGAAATTCTTGAGAATTTTAAATACTATCTTCGAAATATTTTTAAAGGAAAAGCGTTTAATTTATCACTTACAGAAGCCAATATTTTATCGGAAAACGCCTTTATTCCGGAGCTTAAAAAGAGAATTCTGAATAAAGTGCTTCCACCGGTCGTTAACGAAAATACGATCTGGTATATGATTGATAATGTAAGTCTTACTCCCAAAAAAGATTTAAGTTTCTTTCATAATCTTCCCGAAAATGAACTGGATGAACTCTTCAGACTTTTAGGGATTTCAGATTTTATCATCAGTCCAGAAGTGAAGAAAGAAATGCTGTTCTCCATGAACATCCTTTCATGGCGCGTTACCGGTTCTGCGATGGAAGTTGAAGTCGTAAGAATGGCTCCTCAGTACAAAAATTTCGATAATCCTTTTCTGGCATTGCAAAATGAGCTGGAAGAACTGGCTGCAGATTTCGAAAAAGACAATCAGCTTCAGCTCAGTTCCAAAAACAGCCGTTATAAGCAGATTAAAATTTACATCGAGCAATGTCTGGAATTTGTAAATATTGCCTTTAAAAACTCCTCAAAATACGGAATTTCGGGGAAAATCAATCAGTCGCTTCTTAAAATCCGCCAACAGGTACAGCGAATTTTTGAAATTATTCAGCTTTTGGTTATTGATGAAGAGAAAGATGTTTTGTTGAATTCCAAACAGTTGGTTTTTAATATTTTAAGCTATAAATCTCACAGAAATAACATTTCTGAACTCATCAACGACAGTACAAGGTTGATTTCGCACCTGATCACGAATCACACTGCCGAAACAGGAACCCACTACATCACTTCGAGCCGGAAAGAGTACATGACGATGTTCTACAAAGCGAGTGGAGGAGGAATTATTGTTGGTGCTTTGTGCGTACTGAAAATGCTGTACGGATACATTCCCGGAAGCGATTTTTCCCATGCCTTTTTGTATTCCATGAACTATGCTATGGGATTCGTGATGATCTATCTCATGGGTTTCACCTTAGCAACGAAACAACCGGCAATGACGGCGGCAACGATGACGAAAGTTTTGGCAGAAGAAGGAAATATTAAAAGCAGCAGTACAGAATTTGCCCATTTGGTTTCCAAATTATTCAGAAGCCAGTTTATTGCTTTTGTGGGGAATGTTTTGCTTTCCTTTCCGGTTGCTTTGCTCATTATTTACGGACTGGATGTATTTTTCTCGCAAAACTTAGCCATAGAAAGATCAGATAAATTGCTGAAAGATCTGGATCCCTTTAAATCCAAAGCCATTCTTCACGCCTGTATTGCCGGATTTTATCTTTTCATTTCAGGAATTATTTCAGGGAATATCGGAAACAACTCGGTGTTTTATCAGATTCCGGAAAGAATTGCGAAAAGTATTTCCATCAGTCGTTTATTCGGTAAAAATTTCGCTAAAGGATTATCCAAATACTACGCGAAAAACTGGCCCGGAATTGTTTCCAATTTCTGGTTTGGGGTATTTCTTGGAGCAACAGCTCCGGTAGGATTATTCTTAGGACTGGATCTTGATATTCGCCACATCACTTTTGCGGCAGGAAATTTAGCTTTGGGATTATACGGGAAAGATTTCACAATCGATTCTTATACCTTTTTCATTTCTCTGGTAACGGTTTTCCTGATTGGTTTTTTCAACTTTCTGGTAAGTTTCAGTTTGTCTATGTTTTTGGCTTTCAGATCCAGAAAACTGAATTTCGGACAGGTTGGAGAATTGTACAAAGGAATTTTCAGGTATTTTTTAAAACATCCGCTGAAGTTTTTCTTTCCGATACGATCCGGTCTTGATAAAAAAGCAGACGAACTCATGAGCAATACGAAATCTGCCAAACCTGAAGAAGAGTAAAATCTGATTTTACAATATCTGAAGATCATCAAACTTCTCCACACCGAATTTATCCTGAAATTTTCTCAGAAAAAAGCTTTTACGCATCTGGAAATCATGCTTTAAAAGGGGAGAACTGATTTTGATGAAAACACATTTATTTTCAATATTTACACTCTGGATTTCTTTGAAAAGGCTTTCATCAAGATAATCCGAAAGAAAATCTTTAATCTCAAAAGCTAAAAGTTTATGCTCAAAACCATGAATTTTGGCAAAAGATTTTACAAGTTCCGAGGACTGGAATTCACGTTTTTTCTTCTTCATTATTTACTGATGTATTGTGTTTGCAAACCTTTGCTTTGGAAAAATTTTTCTAATTCAGGATATATAAATTCACAGGCTTTTTTCCAGTTGAAAAATTTTGAAGGATAGCTTTCGATATTTCCGCATTCAAAGCAAATTTCAATTATTTCGAATATTCTGCCGTTTTCATCATAAAAAACAATGGCATTTCTTGGGAAAAAGCATCCTGACTGAGAAAACATGGTGATAACATGTTTATTACAGGTATTAAAAATAATATGACTGAGTTTTGATATTTCTTCTAAATTCAGAGTTTTAGATTCTTCAATTTCTTTTTCAGATTGATTTTCTATAATCTCTCTAAAATCTATGGACTTGGGAAGATGATAAAATTCGTTCAATTGTACAGAATCTTCTTTTGTTTTTGGCGGCGGTGGTGGCGGTATATACCCTGAACTCTTTTTAAAATTTAAGTTATAAGAAACAATTTTGATTTTACTTGCTTTATTAAAAGGATAGTTTTTTATTCTCTGACCGAATGAAACCGGCTGGTAATTTTTATTGATTTCGCCTTCTGAAAAAGCAAAAGCATCAAGCAGGTCTTTCGGATTTTTCTTCTTTTGACCTGAATGAAAACAAGAACAAAAAGCAAAAAATAAAAACAGTATATTTTTCATGGCTTAAATCTCAAAAATGATACTTTCCTCATTAATTTTTTTTACCACACTTTCCGTACGTTCACGATGTGTATCCGTAATAAAAATCTGTCCGAAATTTTCCTGATTCACCAGTTCTATCAATTGAGAAACACGGCTGTCGTCCAGTTTATCAAAAATATCATCCAGCAAAAGAATAGGCGTTTTCTTTGTTAATTCTTTTATCAGGCTCATTTGTGCCAATTTCAAAGAGATTAAGAAGGATTTCTGCTGTCCCTGAGAACCGATTTTCTTGATTAAAACAGCATCCATTTCAAAAAGCAGATCATCCTTGTGAATTCCTTTCGAAGTATAAGTCAGCATTCGGTCTCTTTCAAGACTTTCTTTCAGCAGATTTTCAAAGGAATTTTCAAGCAAATGAGACTCATAAAGTACAGAAACCGTTTCTTTTCCTCCGGAAATAATCCTGTAGAAATTCTGAACAATCGGATTTAATTTTTCAACGAATGTTTTTCTTTTAGTAAAAATTTTTGTTCCGAATTTAATAATCGGATCATCATAGATTTCCAGTGAATCTTTATCCCAAACCCTGTTTTTGGCAAAATATTTCAGCAAAGCATTTCTCTGCTGAATGGTTTTCTGGTACTGAATTAAATCAAAAAGATACTCAGAATCCGTTTGTGAGATCATCGAATCCAGAAATTTTCTTCTGCTTTCTCCCGAATCTGAAATTAAATTTGAATCATACGGAGAAATCATCACACTGGGTAAATAGCCGATGTGATCCGCCATTCTGTCGTAGCTCTTATCATTTTTTTTAATGACTTTTTTCGCTTCTTTAGGCTGAAGCACTTTGATGTTGTCTTCACTGTCATCATTCTGAATTTCAGCATCTATCGTAAAGAAATCTTCGTCATTTTTAATATTGTTGAGATCCGTATTTCCCAAAAAACTTTTGCCTACGGAAAGATAATGAAGCGCATCCAGAATATTGGTTTTTCCCACGCCGTTATTTCCTACAAAACAGTTGATTTGCGGAGAAAATTCGAATTTTTTCTCGGTGTGGTTCTTAAAATTGTACAGGGAAAGCTTCTTGATAATCATTCGTCAAAAATACTTCATTATTCCTAAAAATAAAAAGGGAAGTGCCGAACAAGTTTCTACCCCGAAGGAAAAATATAGATCATCTCTTTCGTTTTCAGAGAAATAGATGAAAATATAGGTGATGATGCTTGAAAGAAAAAAAGCAAGAGCATAATTGAAATCAAGATAAAAAACAGATAAAATATTGCTGATAAAAATAAGCAGATACGCCAGATATTTTGTGTTCTGAATGCCGATCATCGTGGGAAATGTTTTCACGGTATCAACATTCATATCCCGAATGTCGAAAGCTAAAACTAAAGCCGTAATGAAGAAAAAACTGATCAGGAAGATCGGAATACTGAATTCCGGCAACGTAAGCCAGCAATTCATCAGTCCCCAAACCAATCCTACATAAAATACCTTCAGCAAAGGAATTTTCCGGATATAAACATCAAGAAAAAAACTGTTGTATAATAAACCTAAAACAACGATTACAAACCATTTCATCAACCGTATTTCGTTGTGGTTATGAATAATTAACAACGAGCAGATAACTCCTGCAACAGCATTCAGAATCAGAATTTTAAAAAAATGCTTTGTTTTCTGGTATTTGGTGTACAGATAACCGCTGAAATACGTTATAAAAAGGAGGAAAACCGTCGGATAGCGGAACGTGTTTTGCTCCAACATGAAAAATACTGCAAAAAGAGTTCCCGTTAAGGATACGTAAAACTGACTGTCTATAACGGATTTTTTCAGTACTTTTAAGAAATTCATTTATCAAAAATAACATATATGAAAAGATTTTCCAAGATTTTTATGCTTTTGCTTCTCCTGCTGAATTTTTCGGGGATTTTTGCCCAGAAATATTATGATGAGCAATGGAAAAAAATATCAGCAAATTCCCAGAAAGGAGCGTATAAATCTAATCTTCCCATTATTTCAGAAATACAGAAACAGGCGATGAAAGATAATAATACTTTACAGCTTATCCAGTCTTTAAAGGCAGAATTCAGTATCGTAAACCAAACACAGGACGATGAAAAGAACGATGCGGTAAGTCGGCTTTTCAAAAAACTGAGTGATGTAGAAAAACAACTAAAAGACGATGACAGGATATTATTTGAAGTTCTGCTGAATGGTTTTTTCCTAGATTATTATAACCAACATTCCTGGGAGATCGAACAGCGTACCAATATCAATTCTCAGGATCTCTCGCAGATCGAGACATGGAGCAAGCTTGATTTTAAAAATTATCTGAATAAAAAATATCAGGAACTTGATCTGCAAAAACATAATATGAGAAAAATTTCCCTGATCAAATATGAGAAGGCTTTTTCTTACAACGATTATATTTCCTATTTCCCGACTTTATGGGATTGGTATTCAACCAAAAAGATCGAATTTCTTTCTGATAATGGTCTCTTTACCAAAAATGAACTTACGGAAAATCAGATAAAGATTAATGCGATCTATGATGATCTGATAGCGCAGAATTCGGGAAATTCCAAATTGTATTTCATGCATAAAAAATTGCAGGATAACTGTAATCTCACACTGTGTAAAGATCGTCTGACTCAGCTTCAAAACCTTTTGAAAACGGAAATTGATGGCGATTATAAAGTTCTGATCATGGAAGATATCATAGAGCAGTTGCTTTCCCAAAAAAAAGAAAAAGAAGCCCTTGCAATTGCGGATCAGGCAAAAAAGCAGTATCCCAAATCTCCTTTTATTGATAATATTAAAAATAAAGAAAATCAGATCCTGAATCCGTTTTTGAATATTAAATATGAGCAGCAGACCCAAAGCAATAAGCCGATTCATTTTGTGGCAGAATATAAAAATGTTTCCGCTTTTTCCATTACGATTTACGAAGTAAAAGATGATCTCACTACTTTTTTGCAGTACGCCAAAAACTCGTATTCTACTAAATTTAATAAGATTAAAAAAAATCTGGTTAGGAAAGAAGCTTATAAACTGGATGATCCGAAAGATTTTAAGAATCATAAAACGTCCTTAGAAATACAATCTCTTCCGCCGGGAATTTATCTTGCCGAATACAACGTTGCCGGAATCAGCGACAATGAAACCGAAGCGGAAAAAGACTTTTATTTTCTGGTTTCAGACAACAGAATTATTTATCAGTCAAAAACAGACAGAGATCAGTTATCCAATCAATTGAAATTAGTGAATAGTGAAAACGGACAACCTGTTATTAACGAAAATCTCACGTTTTATGAATTTGTTTCCAATAATAATTTAACCAAAATAAACGGTAAAACAGATAATAACGGTATTTTCAGATTTCCTGCGACAAAAAACAATGATTATTACAGAACATTCCTGATCCGACAGCCAAAAACGAATGATGTGCAGATTATGGAAGTCTATGGAGAAAGGGGTTACAATAGTGATCTGAACAAAGAAACAAAAAGAAGCAAGGTACAGATTTTCACAGACCGGGCAATTTACAGACCGGGACAGACGGTTTATTTTAAAGTCATTAATACACAGCGTGATAAAGACATAGAATCTGTAGTTGCCGGATTAAAACAGAAAATTACATTAACCGACACCAACGGACAGGAAGTTTCTTCGCAGACATTTACCACCAATGAATTCGGTTCTTATCACGGAAGTTTTGTTCTTCCAAAAGGGAAGCTGAACGGAACTTTTTATCTGAGAACAGATGGAAATGACGGGTATAAAAATTTCAGAGTGGAGGAATATAAAAGGCCGAAATTTGAAGTGACTTTTGATCCTGTAAAGGATGAGTACAAATACGGACAAACCATAGAGCTGAAAGGGAAAGCCATGATGTTTTCGGGAGTTGCTTTAAGCAATACGACGGTTAATTATGAAATTAAAAAAAGAAATATCCGATGGAGATATTTTTCATGGTATCCGCAAAATGATGATGATCATGAAAACTCAGTTTTGGGAGAAGCAAAAACCAATGAAAAAGGAGAATTTATCATTAAAATTGATCCTAAAAAGGATGAAAATGTAGAAGGAATTCAGATTGATAATTATGAAATCAATGCATCCGTTACAGATATCAACGGCGAGACACAGACTGCATATAAACAGCTAAAAGTGGCTTCAGTTTCTCATTACATTCAGGCTGAAGAAATAAAGAATGTTTTTTCTGATGAAAATGTAAAACTGAATGTTGAAACAAAAAATTATAACGAACAGCTTCTTAAAAAATCGTATCAGGTAAAATTATCAAAACTGGTTTCTCCGGACAGAATTTTCAGACAGAATTTCAAATCTGAAGTTCAGGATTTACCAAAATTTTCAAAAGAAGAATTCATCAGCAGATTTCCACATGATTTTTACGATAAAAAGGATGAGCCTAAAAACCGGAAATCAACCGTAATTCTTGAAAAAACACAACAGCCAGTAACTAACGACCAACAACCAACAACCAATCTGGATTTAGGAAAACTGGAAGCCGGAGATTATCAGTTGGAACTGTATAATATTGAAGGAAAAGATACGATAAAAACGCTGCACAATTTTAGTGTTTGGGATAAAAAATTGCTTAAACCTGATCAAAAAACTTTCCTGACGGTTGTGCAGTCCAAAAAAGAACTGAAAAGAGGAGAAAAAGCAGTATTTACGGTTTATTCTTCGCTTCCGAACGCTCTTCTGAATATTTTTGTACAGAATGGTTCCGGAAAAACGGTTTCTGAAGTTTTGCCTTTCAAAAACGGAATGCTGGAATATACAGCAGATATTCCAAAAGATAAAGATGTACGAATTTTGAATGTACAGTTTCAGGTAGTTGCCTTTAATGATGTTCAGACAGAATCTGTAAATCTGGATATAGATGATACTGATAAGGCTTTGACGATTGAAACCCTTACTTTCAGAGATAAAATTCAGCCGAATTCAAAAGAAAAATGGTCTGTAAAAGTTTCAGGAAATGAGAAAGAGAAAATTAACGCCGAAGTTTTAGCGAATATGTACGATATGTCTTTGGATAAATTTGCTGTTAATCAATATGACTGGTACACTTTATATGCTCCGTTTATAAGTACAGTATCATACGAAGTGAGAGATTATCTGCGACAAAAATATTACCAGAAAAGTATTCAATATTTCAAGGAAAATAATATAGAGGTTCCTCAATTTAATTGGTTCGATAGAAGTTTTATATATTCTTTACAAGGTGCAGTTGCAGGAATATCTGTGCAAAATAATGTTTTTTCAGAGCCAGCTAGAGCTCCTAAATCTGAAATGTCTCCAAGAATGAAATTATCAAGTGTAAGAATGGATGATGCGGCAATTGATATTCTTAATTCAGGAAGACAATTAACAGAGCAGGAAAAGAAAGAATATTATGATGGAACCGATGGAGATGGTATACTGGATAAAGATGATAAACCTTTGGAAAATATTCCCGTTCGCCAAAACCTAAATGAAACCGCGTTTTTCTACCCGGATCTGAGAACCGATTCCGAAGGCAACGTAAACTTTGAATTTACTTCTCCGGAAGCACTGACAAAATGGAAACTGATGTTTTTGGCGCATACGAAAGACGCAAAATCAGGAACACTGGAAAAAGAAGTCGTAACGCAGAAAGAATTTTCGGTAACGCCAAACTACCCAAGATTTTTGAGAGGAGGAGATGAACTGAATCTTCAATCCAAACTATCGAACTTAACGAACAAAAAATTAAACGGTTCGGCAAGTTTGCAGATTCTGGATGCCTTTACCAATGAAGATATTTCGGCTCAGTTTGGGTTAAATTCAAGCATTCAGAACTTTGAATTAAATGAAAACGGAAACTCCGCTTTGACATGGAAAATAAAAGTTACGGAGAATGTTTCATCCATTATTTTAAAAGTCGTTGCAAAAGCAGGACAATATTCCGATGGGGAACAGAAAGCTGTTGCGGTTCTACCCAACAGAATGCTCGTAACCGATGCGGTTCCGGTTTTTGTAAAAGAAGGCGAAACCAAAACATTTGAACTGGAAAACCTTAAAAATGCGACTTCAACCACGATTTCCAATGTCTCCAATACACTGGAACTCACAACGAATCCCATCTGGGAAATTATGTTTGCGCTTCCAAGCCTGAAAAATGATCAGAACAATTCAGCGGATGTTGTATTTAACAAATGGTTTGCCGATGTTTTGGCATCAGAAATCTTTAAAGCCAATCCTAAGTTAAAAACTGTTTTCGAAGAATACCAGAATAAAGGATTATTGATTTCCAATATTGAAAAAAATCAGGAACTGAAACAGTTGCTTTTGGAAGAAACACCGTGGGTTCTGGAAAGCAAAAATGAAGAAGAACAGATGTCGAAACTGGCTTTGCTGTTCGATGTCAATTCAATGAAAAACTCAATTCAGCAGGATTGGGAAGATTTAGAGAAACTGCAGAATCCTGATGGAGGATTTTCGTGGTATAAAGGTTATCCGAGTTCATATTCCACATCACTGTACATTCTTAAAAATTTAGGAAAAATCAATGTTTGGCTGAAAGATAACATAAAAGATTACCAAAGTACTGAACAGAATGAAATGGTTTCCAGTCTGATCAAATACGTAGATAATGAAATTAAAGAATACACTTCGACTTCGCTCAGTGCGGGAAAAGAAAATGTAATCAATAACTGGACTTTAGACTATCTCGACACCCGAAATTACTGGGAAAAACAGTATCCGTTAAAAGGAAAAGGAGCGACTTTAAAATCCTTGGTAAAACAGAAAGTAAAAACGATGAAAATTACAGATTTTACCTTCTTCGGACTGCATCGTGCCGCTTTACTGATGAATGATTATGGTTTAAAAGATGTTTCGGATAAACTTTTAAATTACCTGAAAGAAACTTCCGTAGATTCAAAAACGCAGGGTGTTTACTGGAAACAGAATCTTGATGACTGGGGCTGGTTCAGCTCGAAAGTGGTGAATCATACAGGAGCTTTGGAAGTATTTAATAAACTGAAACCAAACGATCAGAAATTCATTGAAGACCTTAAAATCTGGCTGATTACGCAGAAAGAAGTGAATTCATGGGGAAGCTCAAGAGGAACTTCAGAAGTTATTTTTACGATTTTAAATTCAGGAAAATCATGGACGAATGCGGAAAGCGATAAAGCAACGATTGTTTGGGGCGGAAAAGAACTTCAGCCACAGACTCAGGCAACAGGTTATGTGAAATCTACCGTGAAATCGGATGTTTTAGATAAGAATTTAGCCACAGTTACGGTAACAAAACCGGGAGCAGGAATTGTTCAGGGAGGTTTGTTCTGGCAATATTACGAAGATCTGGATAAGATCAAATCTTCCGAGAATTATCTGTCCGTCACCAAAGAGCTGTACAGAAAAATAAAAACTGTGAATGGGGAAGAATTACAGAAAATCACTCCGGAAACTCCATTGAAAGTAGGCGATAAAGTGACGGTACGAATGATTCTGAACACCGATCGTCCGATGGAATTCATCCACATCAAAGACATGAGAGCAGCAGGATTTGAACCTTTGGATGTCTTTTCAGGGTATCAGTGGAAAAATGGTTTGGGATATTATCAGTCGACCAAAGATGCTTCCACAAATTTCTATATTGAACAAATGCCGAAAGGGAAATATGTTTTCGAATACGATTACGTCGCCAATGCATCCGGAATATTCTCAAATGGAATTACCACGATTCAGAATTATTACGCACCGCAGATGAATGCGCATACGAAGGGAGATATCGTTGAAATTAAAAGCAACTAAATAATAAAATCACCGCAAATCCTAGGATTTGCGGTGATTTTTTAATGATAAAGATTGATGATATTAAACGGTTGTTTAATTTGGAACAGTTTTTGACCTGAATAAACTTATAAAATAAATACAAAGTTTATGAGATTTTCAAAAACAATTATTTCAGGATTGATGCTCTTTGCAGCAGTGAATACCTTTGCACAAAAGAAAACAGAAAAATTCGAGAAGTTACAGATCGAAATGTTCCCAAAAGCGAAAGAAGGTTTTAAGCAGGTTTATATTCAGCTTCCGGTTGCCAAAAATGAAAACGATCTTAAAGTGGAATTTTTTGTAGGAACAGAAAAAATGCTCGACTGTAACAAACACTTTTTAATAGGAAAAGTCAATACGCAGGATCTTCAGGGATGGGGTTATAATTATTACGAAGTAGAATCCAAAGGAGAAACCGGAGGAACTTTAATGGCTTGTCCGGATCAGAAACTTACTAAAAAATTTGTTTATCTTCAGCCGGAAACTGTACGATACAACAGCAAATTACCATTGGTTTTCTACATTCCGAAAGATATGGAAGTCCGTTACAGGGTTCTTCGTCCCGATGCGATGAAGAAAGCTGTTCAGAGATAAATTAAAATATATATAAAGTCACTTTTTATGAAGTGGCTTTTTTTTATCTTTGAAAAAAGAAGAATAATGTATACGATATTGGATTTAGAAAGCCGGTTCTCAAAACAAAAGATCAACAAAGCAAAAAAACTATTGATAAGGGAATTTGAAGAAGAGAAAAAAAATCATTTCATTTGTTTTGTTGATGATGAAAATGAATCTTATGACGCTAGAATTGTATTAAATCCGAAATCCGAAATTACAGAATCTTCATGTGATTGCGAAAGCAAAGATTTTTGTCTGCATCTTTTGGCAATGGGACTTTTCATGTCAGAAAATCAATCGGGAAAAATAAGTTCTCAAAAAACGACAAAGAAAAAGGTTTCTGAAGCTGAAATAGCTATGGAAAATCTGAATGCAGAAGAATTGAAAAACTGGCTGCTGTTGTTTTTTAAGAAAAATAAAGAAGCAGAAGTTCTGTTTATGATGGACTTTGGAGAAAAGAAAAAGTCTTTTTCCAATGAGGAAATTTCTGAAATCATAAAAAATACCACCAATTCTGTTGCCGGTAAAAAAAGAAATCTTACAGCACAGGATGTAAAAAAAATAGTTGATCTTCTTACAAAAGCTTTAGAACCTGTAGAACAGTATCTTTTTCAGAATAGTGATAAGCAGGAAAGTATTGATAAATTTATGGTTATTAATGATGAACTCAGCAAATATCAGATGAAGGTTTACTTCTCAAGCACGAGGTTTGATACTTTTCATGAAAAGCTAAGAGAAAGATTCGTCGCTCATCTCAATTCTATAAAAGATTTTGAGTATTGGAAAGAAATTGCAACCAAAAACTGGAATGTCTTTCTGAAAGGCAAAGATTCTATACGTTTTCATTTTTATTATTTCATTAAAGAAATGTATCATTCTGGTGATCGTCTTCAAAAACTGCACATTGCCGGATTGATAAGGCAGGAAATTTTGTTTTGGATTAAAAATAAGTTTAATTTAAAAGTTTCTCTTAGAGAAGATCTGTTGGAAATTGTTGCCGAAAATAATTTTTTTGAAGAACTGCAACAATACTTTCCTGTGGATCGTTATGAGAACAGCTACAATCTAAAAGTGATTGAAGAAATTTTAAAGATTGATGAAGATAAGGCAGAAAAAGTTTGTAAAGCAATTATCAAAACAAATACAAATGATAAATACAATCTTCCTTATTATAATGTGCTTGAAAAAATCTATCAGAAAAGAAACAGCATCAAAGATCTGGCATATATAAAAAGAATGAAGTTTTGGGAAGACCCGTCTATTGAAAACTATATTTTTATTGCGGAAAACGATGAAGATACTGAGGCTTTAAAAAAATTAAGAAACAGAATTTTGTCAGGTTTAAGAGGTTCTTTTTATAGCTATCCGGAAAATACGGAGCTTTACTTTGCTATTATGGATTATGAAAAGAACTATAGAAAAATGCTCGATGTTATCAATCGTGATGTTCCGACTTCAATCATAAATCAATACGCTGAAAAGATGTTTCTTACAAATAAGAGGAGTTTTTTAAGTTGAGCAAACTCACGAACAGAATGGAACGGTTCTGAAGAGGAAGAAAATATTCTGGCAGATTTTTTAGTTTCGAAATATGACAGCGCTCAATTGGAAGAATTTTTTTCTAAAAGGTTTTTTGGTTTTGGAGCCGATCGGTTTTCGAAAATTGTTCTAAATAAAATTAAAAAATAGAATCTAAGGAAGAATTTACTAATCATTCTGTACTCAGTTTTAAAGAGTGTAAGTAAAAAACTGATATATTTGTTTTTTTAACAATTAAATAAGCTATGGAAAACGTTTTTGATGCTAAAGATGCTCAGAATTACATTGATAGGATTAACAATCTTACGCCGGAAACCAAAGGATTGTGGGGGAAAATGTCAGTAGATCAGATGTTGGCGCATTGTAACGTGTCTTACGAAATGGTTTACGAACCGGAAAAACATAAAAAACCGGGAGCTATTGCAAAATTCATCCTTAAATCGTTTGTGAAATCTAAAGTGGTGGGAGAGAAAGCGTATCCTCAAAACGGACCGACTGCACCGCAATTTATTATTTCGGATCATAAAAACTTTGAAGAAGAGAAGAAAAGACTGATTGGCTTTATCCAGAAAACACAGCAATTGGGAGCTTCTGCATTTGACGGGAAAGAATCTTTTTCTTTCGGAAAACTGAAAGCACAGGAATGGAACAATATGTTTGCAAAACATCTCAATCATCATCTTGCACAATTCGGCGTTTAAAAAAACATAAACAATATGAAAAAACTTTTATTACTTTTTGTATTTTGTTCCAATTTCATTTTTGCACAGATGCCCGATATTTCCAATGTCTGGCTGAATAACAGCAAAGCGTACACAGGAACCATCGGAAATAAAAATCAGGAAATAAAACTGAAAATCAACATTTCTGAACAGAATAAAAAAAACGATCAGGAATATTTTGTTTCAGGATATACTCTTGTTGATAAAACGTATGCTAAATTCGAAGGCAAATTCATCATTACCAAATATAAAGATGCCAAAAAAAGAGGAACCGTTTTCGGGGAATACGAACTGGCGGAAGAAAACAAAGGAAAGCATTCCGGAATTTTAAAAGGAAAATTCATCTATACTTTTAAATGGAATAAAGATGCTGAAAAAGTGGAATCCCAGTATATCGAACTGATCGGCGACTGGAAGAGCTACGACGGAACGCTTGATTTTAAAACAAGAATTAATAATCAGTAATCATCATGTTAAGAAGAATTTTAGCGGTAATTGCAGGAATGATCGCCGGATCCATCGGAGTCTGGCTTATGGAAAGACTTGGTCATGCGCTGTATCCTTTTCCGGCGGGTTTAAGACCGGATGATCTGGAAGGTTTCAGAGCGTATGTGGAAAATTTACCGTTCATGGGAAAATTTATCGTGATTCTCGGTTACGCTTTGGGAGCTTTGCTTGCAGGATTTATTTCCACTAAAGTTGCCAACAACGGAAAACCGACTTCCGCAATCATCTGTGGAGTTATTTTTACTTTTTTTACCATTTACAATATGGTGATGCTTCCGACTCCTTTCTGGTTCTGGGTTTTGGGAATTGCAGTATGGGGATTGGTTTTGGCAGGATACAAATTGGCATTAAACAATAAACAAGTATGAATTTAGGTGCTTTTTCAATCAGTCTCAGTGTAAAAGATCTTCAGAAGTCTAAAGATTTTTACGAAAAATTAGGATTCAGCCAAATGGCTGGAAATATCGATCACAACTATCTTATCATGAAAAGCGGCGACCATATTATTGGTCTTTTTCAGGCAATGTTCGATGGAAATATGCTTACTTTCAATCCCGGTTGGGATCAGAATGCGCAGAATCTTGATTCTTTCGACGATGTTCGCGAAATTCAGAAAAGATTAAAAGAACAAGGTCTGGAATTACAGAAGGAAGCCGATGAAAACACTTCCGGTCCTGAACATATTTACCTGAAAGATCCGGACGGAAACATGATTCTGATCGATCAGCACAGATAAGGTTTTACTCTTTTTATAACCTCACAAAATAGCAGAATCAAAGGTTTTTAATAACTAAATTGTTCTTTTTATCAGGTTTAAAAATCATTCTAAACTCATTTTAAATTTAACCGCAAAAGGGACAAAAGACTTTATTGTATTTAAAGTATTTCAAAAGTCTGCAAAGAGAAAAAATCTTTGATTTTTTTAACTTACGTGCTTTTTTTTCCATTTAACTATAAAACTTAATTGAATATCCGTTAAACAACCTATTACTATGCAATGATATGAAAATCAATCATCTATAATAGGCACTTCGACAAGCTCAGTGTGACATCTCTAATACTAAATGCTTGATTTCTAGCGATGTCAAGCTGAGCCTGTCGAAGCTTTAGGTTAATAAACGGACAATCAATAAACTTAAAAAACTAAAGTGTCAAAATCTTTTGCGGTAAAAAAGCTTAGACAAGTTAAAAATTAAAACTAAACTATAAAAAAAGACACATCTATGGCAACTGTAAACGTTTACCTAACATTTAACGGAAATTGCAGACAAGCATTCGATTTTTACAAATCTGTTTTCGGCGGAGAATATCCTTACATCGGAACATTCGGAGAAATGCCTCCAGTAGAAGGTCAGGAAACGAAAGAAGAAGACAGAGACAAAATCATGCACGTTTTGCTTCCGATTTCGAAAGAAACGATTTTAATGGGAAGTGATGCAGGCTGCGATCACGCTGCTCATCTGGTGATGGGAAATAACTTTTCAATTTCCATTAATGCAGAATCCAGAGAAGAAGCGGACAAATTATTCGCGGGACTTTCCGAAGGCGGAAAGGTTACCATGCCCATGTCTGATACATTTTGGGGAGCCTATTTCGGAATGTTTGCCGATCAATTCGGGATCAACTGGATGGTAAATTACGACGATCCTGCAAAAATGCAGCAGCATACTTAGAATGGTAGTAGAACCTTAAAACTGACGAATTTTTGTCAGTTTTTTTATCTTCTATTCATAAACCAACATAATCATTCATAATGATCAACTTTAAATAAAAGTTTAGTCATCTTTTGTGACTTTTACAGGTAAATAAAAAGTTGGGGCAGCATAAAATATACAGTTTGTTATTATTGATTTAAAATATTAAATTTGTTGAAAACGATAGATAATAGTAATATAATTATATGAGAAATATTTTAAAAAAAGCTGTTTTGGGAATTTTTACGTTGGGAGCAACTTTTTCACAGGCTCAGAAAAGCGATTTGGGAGCGTGGTATATGTATTTCGGAAACAATAAAATCAGTAAAAAACTGAATTTCCACAACGAAATCCAGTATAGAAATTTCGACGGAATAGGAGATCTGGAACAACTGCTAATCCGCACCGGAATCGGCTATGATCTTACGGAAAACAACAATAATGTTTTATTGGGTTACGGTTTCATTCTGAGTCAGCCTTACGTAAAAGGAGAAAAAACAGAAAATATTGAGCACAGGATTTTCCAGCAGTATATTACAAGGCAGAAATTCGGACGTTTTAATATTCAGCATCGTTACCGTCTGGAAGAGCGTTTTCTGGAAGATGATTTCAGGATGAGGTTCCGTTATTTTTTAGGATTTAATATTCCGATCAATAACAAGGAAATGCTGCCTAAAACATTTTACGCATCGGCTTATAACGAAATTTTTCTTCATTTCGACAGTCCGGTTTTCGACAGAAACAGAGTCTACGGCGCTTTAGGATATGTCATTAATAAAAATATGAGAATTGAAGCGGGATACATGAACCAGATTCAGGAAAACAGAAACCGCGGACAAATCCAGATCGGATTTTACAACAATATTCCGTTCACCAAAAACTAAAAATCAATTGTACATTTAAATCCGAAATTCATTTTAAACATTTAAACTAAAAATAAAACACTTATGCACGCAGGAAAAAGATTTGGAGCCATAGAATTTATACTCTGGACCAAGAGAAGCATCATTATTTTAGCTGTTTTATCGGCAATTCCTACCACGATGTACTTTTTGGGGTGGAAGTTTATTTCCTTTCCGTGGCAGCCGATTACCATCATGGGAACAGCAGTGGCATTCATCGTAGGATTCAAAAACAATGCAAGTTACAGCCGTCTTTGGGAAGCAAGGCAAATTTACGGAGCCATTATTAACGACAGCCGCAGTTTCGGATATATTTTAAGAGATTCCTTACGCGGGAAAAATCCTGAAAAAGTAAAAACGATGTTCGAACGTCACTATGCATGGCTTACTGCTCTTCGTTTTCAGCTTCGCGAACCGAGAGTCTGGGAAAATATGAATACGCCTCAGTTTGACGAATATGCCAGAAAATATGAAGTTTCAGAAAGAACTTCAAAGCTGGATGATGAACTGAAAAACTATCTTTCGGATGATGAACTGAAGTATATTTTAAGCAAAAAGAACAGAGCGACACAACTAATGACATTTCAGAGTAAAGAATTGTCTGAAGTCTATGCAAATGGCGAAATTAATGATTTTCAGTGGACGCAGATCAATCAGCAGTTGGTGAAATTTACAGACAATCAGGGAAAAGCGGAGAGAATTAAAAACTTTCCTTATCCGAGAAATTTTTCGTCTATAACCACCTATCTTTTGTTGCTTTTTATCATTTTTGTTCCCTTCGGACTTCTGAAAGAATTTGATAAATTAGGCGAAGGAACTTCCTTTGAAGGTTTTACAATATGGTTTAATATTCCTTTCTCGCTTTTGGTAACGTGGTGTTTTCATACGCTGGATAATGTGGGAGAGGCTTCCGTAAATCCTTTTGAGGGAAGTGCAAATGATGTTCCGATCACGCAGATCAGCCGAACCATTGAAATTGATATGAGAGATATGCTGGACGAAACCCATCTTCCGCCTGCCATTGCTCCTAAGAATAATATTGTGTTGTAAATATTAAATTTGAATGGAAGAAATTTATCTGAATAAGAGATTAAATAACGAAGAAATTTTAAAAACAATTTCAGAAATTTTTACGGAGTTACAGGTTTTTCATTATGATTTCACGGAAAATTCCCCAGAAAAACTGAATATTGATAATCCGACTCATGTTTTTTTCAATACGGATGATGGATTTGGCAGCAGAGAATTTAATTTCAGAATATCCTTTTACAGAACTCCCAATGTTCATGAAAAAGAGAGAGAATTATATTTAGCTAAAATATTTTCAGAACAATACAGGATAAAAACGCTTGTACCTTTTTCAAATCCGGATGATACGGGTGATCCTTTCTATGATATCGTCTTTGATGACGGTAAAATTTATTTGGCAGACGACAGTAAAGTTGATGATTCTAATGGAGGAGATGTTGAAATTCTTCGTGAATATCATCTGGAAATGTTTGATTTTGATAAAAAAGCAGAAATTATTAAACCTTAAATTGATGCTTCTAAAAAGCGGAATGATATTTAATCATTTCTTTGCCTTGTTCCAGGAAAAAATATTTAATTTCTTATAAATCATATAATTTTATTTTGTAATTTTTGTAGTTGGATTTAAAATTGTTTTAGGTAAACCACTCAAAGCTAAAAACTTTCATCATTTTTGCATTCAATCATTAAAAACAGAAATATGAGTCATCCAATTATTGTAGAGCAGAAAATAAATGCTCCGGTTTATAAAGTCTGGAAAGCATTAACAGATAAAGCTGAAATGCAGGTATGGTATTTCGATATTTTTGATTTTGAACTGCAGATCGGAAAGGTATTCAGCTTCTATGAACCGGGGGAAGAGAAAAAGTATCATCATCAGGGAGAAATTCTGGAAATTTTTCCCAATGAAAAACTTAAATATTCCTGGGCTTATCCCGAATTTTCCGATAAAAAAACAACCGTAACGTGGGAATTGAAACCCGATGAAAACGGAACTTTAGTAAAGCTTATTCATGAAGATATTGATTATTTTAAAGATCTGGGCGAACATTTTTCAAGAGAATCTTTTACTGAGGGCTGGAACGGAATTTTGAAGGAAAGTTTGAAACCATATCTGGAAAACTGATCTCAATTCGTGAATTAAAATATAAATGATGGCAAAATTCAATTCCCTTCGTCCTGTTTTATGGACGGAACAATTCGATGAAACAATCGTCTTTTATACGCAGATTCTTGGTTTTACCTTACAGGAAAGAAACGACGACTGGCAATGGGCTTCTTTGCAGAAAGATGAGGTAGAGATCATGGTCACTAAACCGAATCAGCATGAGAAATTCAACGGAATAGGTTTTACAGGTTCGTTTTATTTTAACGTAGAAAATGCAGATGAATTATGGGACGAACTGAAAGACAAAACGAAAATCTGCTACGAAATAGAAACGTTCGACTGGGAAATGAGGGAGTTTGCGATCTACGATAACAACGGTTACATATTACAATTTGGTCAAGATCTTCATGAAATTAGTTCAGAGGAATAAATTTTGCTAATTTTGGGGAAATTATTTTAGAAATCAATGAAAAAAAATATAATAGCAGGTTTTGCAGCGATTTTGTTGTTGGCTTCATGTAAAGATGATAAAAAAATACTCGATTCTTTGGCAGATTACAACAACTCGATGATGGAAAAAGGATACCATTTCGGAGATAAACTGGATTTGCCGAAAGAGGTAACCGAAGATGCAGAAACCATTTCGATCAGTTTCGGAGATAAAGAAACATCCGGTCTTACGATAGATCCTAAATTCTTTACATTAGGCGACAATGCTGTTACTTTTAATATCAAAACAAAAGGCGGCGAAACATTAACGCAGGACGCGACCATTAATGTTTTTGCCAAAAATCCTGAGCAGAAAATCAATTATGAAATCATCGCCGAATATCCTCACGATCCGAAAAATTTCGTGCAGGGTTTCCAGATTGAAGGCAACACGATTTATGAAAGCGATGGACAGAATGGTTCTTCGCAGATTTTAAAATATACGTTAGGAACTACAACGCCTTTGGCTTCAACCAAACAGCCACAGGAAGACTTTTCTGAAGGAAGCACCATTGTTGGCGATAAAGTCTATCAGTTAACATGGCAGAGCAAAAAAGGATATATTTACGATAAAAGCTCTTTAAAATTAATCAAAGAATTTGCCTATCCTAATGTTTTGGGTGAAGGTTGGGGATTAACGTACGACGGTAAAAACCTGATCGCTTCAGATGGAAGTAAATTATTATATTTCTTAGATCCGAACAATCCTTCAAAAATGGTAAAATACATTGCCGTTGCAGGAAGTTCTCAGGCTTACGATCAGTTGAATGAGCTGGAATTCCATAACGGATTTATTTATGCCAATGTTTGGCAGAAACCGATCATTCTGAAAATTAATCCTGCGAACGGAGAAGTGGTAGGAACTTTTGATTTTACAGAAATTGCCAAGCAAAATACCAAAGGAAGCGACGATGTACTGAACGGAATTGCTTTTAAAGGAGATAATATGTTGGTAACCGGTAAAAACTGGTCTAAAATTTATGAAGTAGCGATTAAATAATTTTTGATGTCTTCTGTTTCTTGGTAATGAAAATAAAAAACTTAAAGTGAAGAAAAGCCTGATCGCAGGTTTTGCAGCAGCTTTGCTGCTGATGTCCTGTAAAAACGATAAAAAAATCCTTGATTCTTTAGCGGATTATAACAATTCGATGGAGCAGAAAGGCTATCATTTTGGAGATAAGCTGAATCTGCCGGAAGAAGTTACCGACAATGCAGAAAGTATTTCCATAAGTTTCGGAGATAAAGAAACGTCAGATTTAACGATTGATCCGAAGTTTTTTGCGTATGGCGATAATGAGGTGACCTTCAATATTAAAACGAAGGGCGGAGAAATTTTAAATCAGGATGCCACCATTAACGTTTTTACAAAAAATCCTGAAGCCAATATTCCTTTTGAAATTGTAGCAGAATATCCCCACGATCCGAATAATTTTGTGGAAGGGTTTGTGATGGAAGGAAATACGATTTATGAAAGTGACGGGCTGGAAAAAGCTTCACAACTAATAAAATATACTTTGGGAAGTGCGGTTCCGGCGCAGACTGAAAAACAGCCGGCAGATATTTTCTCCGAAGGAATTGCTATTGCGGGAGATAAAATTTATCAGTTGACCTATCAAAATAAAATCGGATTTGTTTACGATAAAAATACGTTAAAGAAAATCTCGGAATTTCCTTTGCCGAATGAATTCGGAGAAGGTTGGGGAATGACCTATGACGGGAAAAATCTTATCGCAGACACCGGTTCGAATAAACTGTATTTTCTGGATGTAAATAATCCTTCCAAAGTGGTGAAAACCGTTTCTGTGGGTGGAAATAAGGAAATTTACAACCAAATCAACGAGCTGGAATATCACAACGGATTTATTTATGCCAATATTTGGCATCAACCTTATATCTTAAAGATCAATCCTCAAACCGGTGAAACTGTAGGTAAATTTGATTTTACAAAGATCACGGAAGAATATACTCAGAATAACAGTGAACACGTTCTCAACGGAATTGCCTTTAAAGGAGATCATATGTTGGTAACAGGTAAAAACTGGTCGAAAATCTATGAAATTGCGATTAAATAAGTTAAAATGAACCGCAATTTCTGTTGAAATAAATAAAAGCAGTAAATTGGTAGCGTTCCTTTCCGGAGCGCTATCTTAGTAAAAGAATTTGAAATTATTATCCTTCATATTTGCATTGGTTTTCTGTTCGTTATCCGCGCAGAAAGCTCTTCCTTTAGACACGCTGAAACTGAAGGAAGCAAAAGATATGCTTGCCGACGATTACGGAAATATGTACATCTATAAAAACAAAGATTTCAGTTTTACCAAGTACGATTCTTTAGGGAAGCAGATCGGAAAAATGATGCTTACGGTTCCTTATAAAGTACAGACGGTACAAAACCCGCTAAGTGTGCCTTTGTTTTCTGAAAATGCACAGGAAATGAAATTTGTAGACCAGAATCTGAACGAAATCCAAAAGGTCGATTTTAAACAGAAATTCGGTTTTATCAAAATGGCTTATGCGGAAGATCTTCAACAGCTCTGGTTGTTGGATGAGAGTACAAAACGCCTTATTCAGTATAATTTCAGAAACGAAACGACGATTAATTCTTATCCTTTCGATGCCGCAATTGATGATTTAACGGATCTTTTGGTGTATGAAAGCAAGGTGTATATTTTAACGAGAAAATACATCCGTGTCTATTCATTAAAATTTGAAAAGCTTTTTGAAGCACCTCTGGAAAACGGAAAACGTTTCAGACGGGAGAATGAATTTATACTGGTGATTACCAATAATTCTATTTTAAAGTACATTCCGGAAAAAGAAATGGTGAAAATCTTTGAAGATCCGGATGCGCAGATTGTGGATAAAAATACACTGTCTTATTTTGAAATAAAAGCTAATAAACTTTACCTTTACAGCCTTGAAAAAAACAGGGAGTCCAAACCACAAACAGAGCCTGATCCCAAGCTGAAAGCAACAGAGCAGGATGTAGAAAAATCGGCTGAGAAAGCAGCGGAACCCGATAGTCCTGAAGGAAAACTGGAAAAGAAAAATCAGGAAATTGAAAGCAAAAATTCTGCGGAAAGTTCTCTTCAGAAGCTTCTTGAAGATACTTCCCAGATTCAGGCTGCCGGAATTTAGATCTTTATTAAATTAAAAATATACTAGGGAAAATATGCACATTGCAGTTACAGGAAATATTGGAGCAGGAAAAACGACGTTAACGACGATGCTTTCTAAGCATTACGGTTGGGATGCCCAGTTTGAAGATGTAGATCACAATCCTTATCTTGAGGATTTTTACGCGGATATGAGCAAGTGGAGTTTTGCGCTTCAGATCTATTTTTTGGGAAGCAGATTCAGACAGGTGAAAGAGATCAGGGAAAGTGGTAAAAATATTATTCAGGATCGTACGATTTATGAAGATGCACACATTTTTGCAGAAAACCTGAACGATATGAATCTTCTTTCAGACCGTGATTTTAAAAACTACGAATCTGTTTTCAATCTGATGAAATCTTTCGTTTCTGCGCCGGATTTATTAATTTACCTTAAATCTGACGTTCCGAATCTGGTAAAGAAAATTTACAAAAGAGGAAGAGAGTACGAAGCATCCATCAGCATCGAATATCTTTCAAAACTGAATCAGAAATACGAAAAATGGATCTCCAATTATACGGAAGGCAAACTTTTGATTATTGAAGTGGATGATCTTGATTTCGTAGAAAAGCCGGAAGATTTCGGGTTTATTTTAGAAAAGATCGAAGCGGAACTAAACGGTTTGTTTTAACAAAGTTTTATCATACATTAAAGCAGTAGTCGTTTTATTTCTTTCTAAATTTGCTAAAGAAACAGTTAATTTTTAAATATAAATAATCATGTTGGTGAAGGTTTTACATAATGGGAATTGTTCAAAATCGAATGCTGTTTTAGAATACCTCGACGAAAACGGAGTTCCGTTTGAGATCATCAACATCGTTGAAGATCCGCTGAGTGAGCTGGAAATTAAAACGGTATTAAAAAAGCTGAATCAGAGCGTCTTTCATATCATCAGAAAAACCGATAAATTGTATCTGGAAAATTTCGCAGACAAAAATTTATCCGAAGAAGAATGGGTTAAAATTCTGTCTGAAAATCCTTCCCTGATCCAAAGACCGATCATCATTAAAGGTTCGGTGGCAATGCTCGGAAGACCGATTGAAAATGTAAAGTATTTTATTGAGAAATAAATAAATTCATTGATAATTTAAGCTAAAAAAGTCAGCCGTAAAGCTGACTTTTTCGTTTTTATAATAGAATGACGCCTTCTATTTTTGCGACTTCCTGATAAATGGTTACCACCTGATCTGCATCTAAAACGAATGCATTAATATTGCAGGCTGTGTATTTTCCGTTTTTACTTTCGCGGTTTCCCAGTGTAAATTTGATTCCGTCAAAAACCTTATAAATCTCTGTAAGTTTTGCCTGATCGGTAGGAATAATAAATTTAAATAAATAATCTTCCGGAAAATCATGATGACCTTCCAGTTTTTCCCTCAAAGAGTTATAAAAATCTTCAGGGTTTGCGTGTTGATTTCCTTGTAATATATCCATCTGCTTTTTAAAAATCTATATAAATATAGTCAAAATTTTTCTATTTCCCAAGCGGTCCCAGAAGCGACTTGGAGTTTTGGATCTCATAATCTTCGATGATGTTAAAAATCCCATTCACAAGCTGCTCGGAAGCCAATTGGCTCAATTCTCCCGAATTTACAGAAGTTTTATTGCCTCCTAAAAGACTGCCCAATAAATTGCTGCCTGATAAAGCGGTGTTGATGCTTTTCACAATTCCGTATTGGTTAAGCTGCTCTTCAACTTTTGGGGTAATTGCGGCAATAAGCTGTTGGGAAGTTTTTTCTTTCAGAATTAAAGTTGCTGTTCCTTTCTCCCCCTGAATAATTCTTGTGACGTCATTTGCATTCAGGCTGTTAACTGCATTTACAAGGATTGGCTTTGAAATATTTACGGTGTAAACTGCCGCATCCGCAATATAGGCTCTTTCTTTTGCTACCAGAGAAGGGGCAATTTTTTCCAGCATTGAGTTGATGTCTCTAAGCTGCTTCGGAAGAGCTTTATCCACCATATTGTTCTGCAGAAAAGCATCTCTGTTGCTGTATACATTAACTCCTTTATCGATTCCGTTTAAAAGAAGTCTTTTAATAATCGATAATCCAAGATCAGACGTAGCGAGAGTCGTGCAGGACTGCATTGTTGTATTGATAACTGCTCCGGTTCCTATGATAAGAGCTGCCGCGATGATATATTTTTTCATTGATATTGATTAAACGTTAATGATTGTCAAATACTGAACCAAATTTATGACAGTAGAATTAGTTTAACAAATTTTATTACTCATATTGTTAAATTGATGATATAACAAAATAAAATCTGAATTTGTGGAGTTATAGTTGTTAAGATATTTATTATAAATAAATAAGACGAAAATTTTTAATTTAATATTATTCCTTTAAAATTGAGAAATATTTAAAAATTGAATTTATATTGAGCAATTTAGTAGTTATAATCAATTATTAAATGTCTTTCTGTAAATATCAAATATTAACAGAATGATAAAAAATTTAAGTATAATTAACATTGTTGAAGATATTTTTATAATTTTGACTAATGTCTTTTATTGAGAATATATTATTTTCCTGTAAAAAGACAGTCGGAAGTAAAACTTCCGATCTCAGAACTGATTGTACGAATAAAATTAAACTATATGAAACAAAGTGATTTAAAGTATTCATGTCTCATTGCGGTTTTATACTTCGGTATGAATGTCAATGCGCAAACTACTCCAAAAGATACTGTTCCGAAGGAGCAGAAGATCGAGGAAGTAGTGATGATTGGATATGGTTCTCAGAAAAAGGAGAATGTAACGGGGAGTATTGCTACAATATCTTCAAAGCAATTAGAAAATCAGCCTAATCCAAATGCACTTAGTTCCGTTCAGGGAAAAGTAGCGGGGGTTCAGATTACCAACGGCGCTGCTCCTGGAGCTTCTCCCAGGGTTGATATCAGAGGAATCGGAACTTTAAACGGAACAACAGTATTTATTGTTGACGGAAGTATAACAGAAGATATTTCTTTTCTGAATCCGCTGGACATCGAGTCGATGAGTGTTTTAAAAGATCCTTCATCGTTAGCTATTTATGGAGCCAAAGCTTCAAAAGGTGCGGTGATTATTAAAACAAAATCAGGTAAAGGAAGAAATGTTTTTAATTTCAATTCTTATATCGGGTTAAAAAGAGTTTCCAACATACCTAAAATGGTTAATAAAGATCAATATGTGGAACTCTATAATGAAAAATTAAAAAATCAGGGTTCTACAACAGGATTTATTAATTCTTCTATGTTTCCTACGAGCACAAACTGGTTTGATGAGATTTTTAGAGACGCCATGATCAACTCCAATGATATTTCTGCCTCAGGAAAATCAGATAAATTAAATTACTTTTTAAGTTTAGGTTATTTAACAGATCAGGGAAATTTAGCTGCAGGTAAAGGAATTAACAGTGGAGACGAGTTCCGCAGATTTACTTCAAAGATTAATTTAACGTATAAATTAACGGATCATTTAACGGTAGGTACCAACTCAACATGGAGTACAACACGAAGAGATAATGCAAACAATCCTACGTTAACAGCATATCTTTCTCCACCTGTTTACAGCCCAATGAACGCAGATGGAACATACGGCTATCAAACGCTTGTTTCGCTTGCCAACCCAAGAGCGACTTTAGATCTTTTCAGAGGAAAGGATAATGGTAACAGATATTTAATAAATCTTTGGGGAGAATATAAATTTTGGGACGATTTTACATACAGATTAAGCTATACTCAGGATAATTCTGATGTAAAATCTTACTCTTACAGCCCAGTTATCAACTATATTCCTGCAAGTACTTCACGTTCAAGCTTATTAAGAACAAACCAGATGCTGAGATCGTATGTTTTAGATAATACTTTAACATGGAGAAAGCAATTAGGAAATCATAACCTTGAAATTCTGGCAGGTATGACCAGAAACGAGGATTACGGACTTAATCTTAATACTTTTGGAAGAGATATCGTGTATAACGGTACAGAACAGTCTTTATATTTTTCAGGAAGTATCCCAACAACAAGCGGCGGCGGAAATAATTATGCAGACGGAGCTTCTTGGGAAGTTGGTTTCAGAGACAGAGTGCAGTCTTATTTCGGAAGGGTAAATTACGATTACAAGGGGAAATATCTCATCAATGCATCCATTAGAAATGATGGAACTACGGGATACAGTTCGGATGACAGAACACACTGGTTTCCTGCTGTAAGTGCAGGATGGGTTATCTCAAAAGAAAACTTCATGAGCAATCAGAATATTTTTGATTTATTAAAAGTAAGAGGAAGCTGGGGAAGTTTAGGAAATCCTGTAAGAGGTCTTAACTACGTTTTAACCACACAAACCGGTCTGAATGCTTACTTTGGAGGGGTTGCTTATCCGGGTGAAACAACGACAGATATTATTGATACATCAATCGGTTGGGAAACTATTGAAGGAACAGATTTCGGATTGGAGATGGCATTCCTGAAAAATAAACTTAAAGTAGAAGCTACCTATTACAACAAAGACTCTAAAGATGTTGTATACGGAATTCAGCAGCCTTCTATTTCCGGAGCACAGAATAAACTAGTTACGAATGCATTTTCTTTCAATAATAAAGGATTTGAATTTTCTGTGAATTATGAAGCAAACCTTACAGATAAAATTAAATTTGGAGTGTATGGAAATTTAACCACTCTTAAAAATGAAATCACTTCGGTTTACAACAACTCATATAACGAAACAGGACCTTACTTATTCGGAAGTACAATCACAAGATTAGAAAAAGGTGTTCCGGTAGGTTCATATTACGGATTCCAGGTAGCAGGAATCTTCCAGAATCAGGCACAGGTAAATGCTGCACCTAAGCAGGTGGGAGCTGCTGTCGGAGGATTTCAGTTTGCAGATATTAACGGGGACGGAGTTATTGACAATTCAGATAAAACATACTTAGGAAGCCCGATTCCTGACTTTACATACGGATTCGGAATTAACTTATCAGGATATAATGTTGATTTTTCAGTTGATTTCCAAGGTGTTGCAGGAAATGAAATTTATAACTACAACAGAGAACAACGTTACGGTAACGAAAGCTGGGATCTGGATTTCTATAATAACAGATGGAGAGGTGAAGGTACTTCTAATACATATCCTATGGTTACTAATGATCAGAATATTATTAAGCCAAACAGTTTCTATGTAGAGAATGGAAGTTTCTTCAGAATTAGAAATATTCAGATTGGATATACACTACCTTCTGATTTGTTTACTAATGCAAAGATTCAGAAATTAAGAGTGTATGTTTCTGCCCAAAACCCATGGACATCTTTTAAATACAACGGTTTTTCACCAGAAATATTGAATACCTCAGACCGTGTTCAGTTGGGTGTAGATCAAAACATTTATCCATTATCTTCGATCTATACAATGGGGGTTAATTTAACGTTCTAAAATTAAAAAAATGAAAAAAGTATCAATACTGTTATTAAGTCTATTTCTTGCATCATCTTGCGGAAATGATTATTTAGATATAAAACCTGAAACTAAAAATGAAGCAGACAACTTCTTTACAACAGAAGCAGATGCTGTCTCTGCAACGACTGCTATTTATAGCTTTTTAAGAAGTTGGGAAAATTCAGCATTTCCTTCGCAATATGTTTTTGGGGTTCCTGCGGATGACGTCCTTAAAGGTTCAAACCCTGGAGATGCATCCTTTATGCTTGCTTATGACCAATTTACCTACACTGCTTCCGATGGCGGAGTAGAAGGATACTGGACAGGTCAATGGAATGCGGTTGCAAGATGTAATCAGGTAATCAGTAACATTCCAAAGATTACCATGAACGAGACATTGAAAAAAAGACTTCTTGCAGAAGCTAAAATGCTGAGAGCGTATTTCTATTTTAATCTTGTAAGAATTTATGGAGGTGTTCCTATCTTTGATGGTATTCCTTCAGATTTAAATTACAATATCCCTAGAAAATCCAAAGAAGAGGTGTATAATTTTATTATTTCAGATTTAACTTCAGCTTCAGAAGTTTTGCCTCAGAGTTATTCTGCTGCGGATCAGGGAAGAGTTACCAAAGGTGCAGCGTTAGGTTTGTTATCAAAAGTTTATCTGTATAAAAAAGATTATCAGAAGGCATACGATACTTCTAATCAGGTAATTGCAATGGGTTATTCTCTGGATCCTGACTTCAACCACCTTTTCAGAATTGCAGGAGAATTCGGTCCGGAATCTGTATTTGAAGTAGACTGCGAATGTTCTTCATTAGGAGGAAGTCAATATGCAGAAGTTCAGGGTGTAAGAGGACAGTTTGGATGGGGGTTCTTCACACCTTCACCTTCTCTGGAGGCAGCATTTGAAACCGGAGATATCAGAAAAGAGCTTACCATCTTAAGAGATGGAGAAACAACGCCTGAAGGAGATGTTATTGCGGTTGGAGATCCTTTATCAGTAAAAACATTTAATCAGAAAGCGTATGTTCCTAAAAGTTTAAATAATACTTCTTGTGGATATGGCTCCAGACAAAATATAAGGATTTTAAGATTTGCTGAAGTATTGCTAATTAATGCAGAAGCAGCAAATGAATTAGGAAATTCTGCAACCGCAATCACGAATTTAAATAAAGTGAGAACGAGAGCCATGTTACCTGGTACAACAGCAACTACACAATCTGCATTACGTACTGCAATATGGAAAGAGAGAAGAGTAGAATTAGCGATGGAAGGAGACCGATTTGTTGATCTTGTAAGAACAGGACAAGCTTCCAGTGCTCTGGCAAGCTACGGATTTGTTGCCGGGAAAAACGATGTATTCCCGATACCGCAAAACGCAATCAGTCAAAGCAATGGGGTGCTTGTTCAGAATCCTGGATACTAAGCCTCATGAAAATTAAAAATTTTATAATATTAACAACTGCCATATATTTATGTGGCAGTTGTTCTTCTGAAGATACTATAAGTAACAGCAACCAACAGAGTCAGGAAACTCCCACCAACAACTACACCGACACCCAACTCATCGAAATGGTACAAAAAGATGCTTTAAAGTATTTTTGGGATTACGCCGAATCGGGATCAAAATTGGCAAGAGAACGATATCATACCGATAATCCTTCTCAGGATGCAAATATTGTGACCATCGGTGGTTCAGGTTTTGGACTCATGACTATTTTAGTGGGTATTAAAAACGGATATATTTCCAGAGCAGAAGCGGTTTCCAGATTGACGACATCACTTAATTTTCTTCAGAATGCCAATCGTTTTCATGGAGCATGGCCGCATTGGATCAATGGAACCAACGGTCAGGTTGTACCTTTCAGTCAGAAAGATAACGGAGGAGATTTGGTTGAAACTTCATTTCTTGCACAGGGACTGATCTGTGTGAGAGAATATTTTAAAAACTCTTCAGATACTTCAGAACTGGCAATTTCTCAGAAAGCTGATGCGCTATGGAAAGGAATTGAATGGAACTGGTATACACAAAATCCCGCAGCTCCCAATATGCTTACATGGCATTGGTCTCCCAATTACGATTGGCAGATGAATATGCCGTTAAGAGGTTTTGATGAAACATTAATTACCTATATCATGGCTGCTGCATCTCCAAATTACTCAATCGATAAACCTGTTTATCAGCAGGGATGGGCCAGAAGCGGAAGTATAAAAAATACAGGATCTCAGTTTGGATTACCTGTTGTAGTCAATCATAACGGCGCAAATGGCACGGTAGGTCCGATGTTTTGGTCGCATTATTCATTTTTAGGACTGGATCCGAGAGGCTTGTCCGATGAATACGTAAATTATGGTGATGCCACAACCAATCATGCTAAAATAATGTATCAGTATTGCGTTGCCAATCCGAAAGGATGGCAGGGATATAATTCGAAAAGTTGGGGACTTACTGCAAGTTATTCCAGAAATCCAAATACAGGAGGAGATGATTACGCTGCACATCAGCCAAATAACGATTTAGGAATTATTTCTCCCACAGCAGCATTATCAAGTATGCCTTACACACCTGCAGAAAGTATGAATATGCTAAGATTTCTGTATAATGAAAATTATAATAAATATGTAGGTGTAGCGGGACCTTATGATGCTTATTCTGTTCATTATAATTGGGTTACGCCAAGATATTTAGCAATAGATCAGGGAACGATTGCACCAATGGTAGAAAATTATAAAAGCCAGTTTTTATGGCAGTTATTTATGAATGCGCCCGATATTAAGCAGGGATTAATAAAATTAGGATTCCATTCTACACAGTATGGATTTTAAACAAAATTAAATTATGAAAAGGATAATACTTTCAGTCATCGCTATATCATCACTCTCGGTTTCGTGTAGGAACTCACAGATTTCCATACAGGAAGCATCAAAAGTTCAGATTGTAAAAAACAACATCACAGACGAGCAGTTAATGGACAAAGTTCAGAAAGATGCTTTAAAGTATTTTTGGGATTATGCAGAACCCAATTCAATGTTAGGAAGAGAACGCTATCACGAAGATAATATCTATCCGGATAATGATAAACATGTTGTGACGACAGGAGGATCAGGATTTGGATTGGCAACCATTTTAGTCGGCGTAGAAAGAGGATTTATCCCAAGAAAAGATGCGGTGAAAAGATTGACTACCATGATGGATTTTCTTGCAAAAGCAGATCGTCACAAAGGAGCCTGGTCTCACTGGATCAATGGTGAAACTGGAAAAACAGTGCCGTTTGGGAAAAAAGACAATGGAGGAGATCTGGTAGAAACCGCTTTTTTGACTTCAGGAATTTTAATGGTTCGTGAATATTTTAAAAACGGAAATGCAGAAGAAAAAGCTTTAGCCAAAAAATGTGACGAACTTTGGAAAGGCATTCAATGGAACTGGTACACAAAAGGAGGGCAGAAAGTTCTTTACTGGCATTGGTCACCCGATTATCAGTGGGAAATGAACTTCCCGTTGGAAGGCTACAACGAATGTTTAATTACATATATTTTAGCCGCTTCATCACCTGCTTATCCGATCGATGCCGAAACCTATTACAAAGGATGGACAAGAAACGGAACTTACCTTTCAGATAAAGAAAAATATGGTCTGCCAATGTATGTAAAGCACAATGGTGCAGCAGAATATGGAGGGCCTTTATTTTGGGCACATTATTCCTATATCGGTCTGGATCCGACGAACTTATCAGATAAATTAATCAAAAACTATTTTGATTTAAATAAAAATCAGGTTCTTATTGATTACAAATATTGCGTTGAGAATCCCAAAAACTGGAAAGGATATGGACCCAATTATTGGGGATTAACAGCCAGTTATTCAAGAAATGAGGACGGAAGCGCAGGATATGATGCACATTTTCCGCAAAATGACCGTGGGGTAATTACTCCTACTGCGGCGTTGAGCAGTTTTCCGTATTCTCCAAAAGAATCAATGGATTTTTTAAGATTTATTTACACCCAAAAACCTGAATTTATTGGCTCAGCCGGACCTTACGATGCAACGTCCATTCATTACAATAACTGGACAACGCCAAGATATCTCGCGATCGATCAGGGAACGATTGCGCCGATGATAGAAAACTACAGAACCGGATTTTTGTGGAAATTATTCATGAATGCACCTGAAATTCAGCAGGGATTAAAGAAATTGAGCTTCAAATCAGAAAAATATCATATTAAATAATTTTTCAGAAGCTGTTTCCCGCTTTCCGCACTCGCTATTTTGGGGTTTCGGCGGCGGCGGGGCCGCCCCCGAAAAGCGAAAAATTGGGA
>NZ_JAULSJ010000038.1:0-38635 GCF_030518295.1 Chryseobacterium urinae
GAAGGAATTTCTTCCAGTATATTTTCTATTCCGGGCTTTTTGAGAAGAACATTTTTATATTCCAGTTGACCGAAATTTTCAGGAACAGGAATCTTTACATATACTCTGTTAATATGTGGATTTCTTTTTAAAAACACCACCATAAAAGTTTTGTTCTTGAGTTTTTCTGCCTGATGAATATTTAGATTTCCGATATCGGTTTTAGAATGATACGTTTTATTCTTAATTCTGAAAGTGTATTTAAAATCATAACCGGTGCCTCTTCCGTATCCTTCAACATCATTTATTATGGCTGAGGTACAGATGCCTTCTTTCTTGTATAACTTTGCATACAGTTTTTTTTCATTATTATCGTAAAGCAGTAAGCCTGCAATAAGAATAATCCAAAAATAAACATGATATTTTCTGATCCAATTTATCATTACAAATAAATAAGCTGCGTTTTCAAAACCTTTCTTCCCAGCTTTTCCAGAATATTTTTATAATGGGCAATCTGTCTGTCATTTTTTTCAGATTCTTCACCTGTTTTAAAATCTACAATAACGTAGCCTTCGGAACTCTTTAAAATTCTGTCCGGACGATACACGCTGCTTTCACCGTTTTCGGAAATCATGATATCTTTTTCATTGATAACCTGCCATTTTTCATCAAAAAATTCAGCGTTATTTTTTATAATTTCTTCTAAATTTCTCTCAATTTCTGCGCTTTCCTCAATGGTTATCTGACCATCCAGAACGTAGCATTCCAGAACTTTTCTGATGTCTTTTGCCGTATTGATTTGGGATAATAATTCATGGACAAAAAGCCCGATTCTTACTTTTTCAACCCGTACCTGATAATTTTTTGACGGAGTGGCAATCTTAATCGATGTATTTTTTTCGTTGATGTTTTTTAAATTCTGAATATCCTTCGTTTCAAAATGGGAGGTTTTGTCCTTTGAATGTTTTTTCAGCATCTCGGGATTCACTTCATACAGATCAAACTCATCCAGATTTTCCGGATTTTTAGACTGTAAAAACTCCAGCAATTCCAGATTGTTAGACGTTTTATTCGCTTTCTGAATATAAAAATACAATTGCTCTACAGGCCGCGTTGTCGCAACGTATTGCAGACACAGCCTGTCTACAAAGTTTTTATAAGAATTCTGTAAGTTGAAATACTGGATTTCCTCATCATACACCTCAAGATTTTTACTGAACTGATTAATATTCACAGACTTTAAAGCACTGTCATTGCTCGTTTCAAACCAATTGGTGAACTCGGCATCACGGTTTTTATTAATCATCGGGATAAAAACAATCGGGAATTCCAAACCTTTTGCTTTGTGGATCGTCATAATCTGAATTGCATCAATATTTTCCGAAGCCTGAATCGTATATGCCGAAGCCTCCTCATCCCAATATTTCAGAAATTCTTTCGTACTCGCTCCTGCATTTTGTGTGAAATTGAAAAGCATTTCGAGAAAGTTCAGCAGGAAATCAGTCTCTTTATTTTCAACAGAAAACTCATTAATGTAATATTCAACAAAGTTGTACAGATTGAATCTCGGGAAATTGTCCTGCTTAAGCTTCAGAGCGTATTTTTCCTGAATAAAATGCACAGTTTCTTCGTGTATTTCAATTCCTAAAATTTCCTTCATTTCCAGGGTGAAATCTGCCATCTGAATTCTTCCCAGTTTATTCAGGTAATACATCATCATGATCAGATTCGGCTTATTCTTAGGATTGCTTTCCCATCGCAGGAATTCAACAACCGCCTTAAGCGTGTTGGATAATTCTAAGGTAAGACCTTTATCGGAAATCGTTTTAATATTCGTTTCCTCACCTTTGTAATTTACCTTCAGATTTCCCAGTTTTTGAGAATAGCTGAAAATATCAAAATTTCCACGGCATAGAATCGTAATGTCTGAAAATTTAAAGCCGTTATCTAGAATCTCCTGAATATCTTTCCTCATGCTTTCAGACGTATCGTTGTAAAAATCCTCATTCGTAAGATTTTCTATCAGATTTACTTTTACACGACCTTCGATCGACGATTTCGGATTTTGTTTGGCATCAGTTCCGAAAATATTTTTATGCTCTTCCGATAAAGATTCAGAATGAAATTTGTACAGTTCATTATTAAAGTGAACAATATTCTTCGCGCTTCGCCAATTGTCTTTTAAAACCAGCAAATCTGCCTGTTTGGGAGAAAATTCTTTTTTGTTGATAATATCGAGCATCAGTTTACTTTCTCCTCCACGAAAGCGGTAAATACTCTGTTTCGGGTCTCCAACCAACGTAAAAGAAGTATTTTCTGATGAAATCGCATGATCTCTCAAAGGAAGGAAATTCTGCCACTGCAATTCTGAAGTATCCTGAAATTCATCAAAAAAATAGTGCTGAAACTGGGAGCCTACTTTTTCATAAATAAAAGCCGAAGGCTCATTCCGAAGGTTTTCGTTAATTAAAATATTAAATTTAGAAAGCAAAACAAGGTCGTTTTCTTCCTCAATTTTTTTCAGCTCATCCTGAATGTCTTTATTTACCTTTAAAGGCAGAAGCGCGGATAAAATTTTCTCTTTTTTCTGGGTTTCAATATACAGCCGAATAAGCTGCATTCTGTAATCAAGAAGCTGATCGAGGATTTCAAGAATTTCAGCTTCCTTGTTTTTTGATTTTGCCGAAGCTCCTTTCCGGTAGTTATTCACAACAGATTCTTCCGCAGTCGTAGGAAAAGGAAATCCCGGTCTTTTCTGATGATAAAAGTCTAATACTTTCGTAAAAAAGCCTCCGATTCCGTTTTTTCCCTGTGCAAAATCTTCAATTTCAATATTCCTTGATCTGAATAATTCGATGGATCGTGTAGCCAGTTCAATTGCCTGTTTTTTGTTTTGGGCAATTTCTTTTCGGAGTGTATCTTTGATGTTCTCGTAATTCGTGCTGTCGAAATCTTTATTGTTTTTAAGATGTTCGTAATGAATATCTTTCACAAATTCTTTTGCCGAACCGTAAAGACCTTTATTCAGGTTTATTCTTTCATTATTTTCGAGACTGTAATCCACATAATCCATGAAAGAGTTGGAGATCACTTCGTTTTCGCCAATCTGATCGAGCATTTTATCAACCGCTTCAATCAGAAAAGGTTCTGCTTCAATTTCCAGATTGAAATTTTTGGCAAGTCCCAGTTCATAAGAAAAACTTCTTACCAGTCGAGAATTAAAACGGTCGATCGTTCCGATATTCAGAGTAGAATAATTATGAAGCACATAATCCAGCATTTTTTTTGCGCGGTGATGCAGTTCATCGATCATTATTTTCAGACCTTCTTCCTCAAATGCCTTCTGAATATTTTTTAAATCCGGATTTTCTGCAAAATTATCGTTGGAAAAATTTCCGAGCCACGTCAGAATTCTTTCCTTCATCTCATTCGCTGCCTTGTTGGTAAATGTCAACGCAAGAATATTCCTGATCGACTGCTGCTGATTAGGATACCGAAGACAGATCATTAAAAGCCTCTGCACCAAAGCATAGGTTTTCCCGGAACCTGCCGAAGCATTAATTACCGTATAAGAATTTTGCATTTTTAGTGGAATTCAAAGTGCAAGTTAGCTAATTTTTAAGTGAAATTTTAACAATTTTCTGCTGCTATTTAACAGTTTTAAAAATAAAATTCTAAAAGAAATCCTAAAACACGTTAACTGTGGTTAAACTTGCAGTTTAATTTAAAAATAACTTTAGTTTTGCTTTATAAAAAATAACCTGTGAAAATAAAACTATTCTTTGTCTTAGCTTCTCTTTTTTTCATCAACTGTAATGCTCAGGGTTATATTTTCGGGAAAGTAACTTCCGAGGATAATAATGAGATGCCCGAAGCAACGGTAATCAATATCCGGACAGATGAAAGGGTTCTTACAAACCGCGATGGTCATTTCATGATTTCGGGAAGAGCGGGAGACGAACTTCGCTTTGTAAAATCGGGTTATGAGCGTACAAATCGTAAAATTACCCAGGAAAACATCACGGCTCCTGTAAATGTAACAATGATAAGAGCGGCAGAACTGATTGCGGAAGTTGAAATTAAAAAAAACATAACGGGAGATATTAAGATCGATGCTAAAAATCTAAATCCGCCAAGAAAAGTTGAAAAACTGAAGAACGATCTGGCAAAATATATGTCGCAAAAGTCGGCTCCGGGAGTTTTGGCAGCCAGACCGGGAGAATTTGTACAGCCGGTAACCAAAGGAATTTACAGTTTCGGAAAAGTTAAAAACAAATGGGACGATGTAGATCTGATGAATTATCTTCAAAATGCTTTGGGAGACACCTTCTTTGAAGAACTTCAAATTCCTAAACCACAGATCCAGCATTTCATTCTCTATATTTTAAGAACAGGTTTTGAAAGGAAAAATATCCTGAAATACGGCTATTGTACAGAAGCGGATATGAACCGTTTTAAAAATGCAGTGTTGGGAAGAATTTCAGCCTACAAATCGCCGCAGCCTCAAAATAAATAATCTTATGAATATCAGGTTAATTATTATTCTGCTTTTTCTGTTTGTGAATGTTTTTTCACAACAGAAAATTTCGGGAAGGATTACGGATGAAGATGGCATCAATTTACCCTCCGTTACGGTAATGAATGTTTCTGCGGACAAAAAAACGTATACTGCCAATGATGGAACGTTTTCTGTTGAGATTGCTTCTCCGGATGACGAAATTCGTTTTGTAAGAAATGGTTTTGAAAGATCTTCCATAAAAGCAATGTATGGTTTAAACAAAGAACTGAATATTAAGCTTACGAGAATTGCGGAAGACATTGAAGAAGTGCAAGTGGCTAAAATTACCGGAGATCTCGATAAAGATTCGAAAGCGGTGGCGAAAACAGATAAAGGACAAATTGTTGAAGATGCAGTAGGATTGCCGCAACCCGTAGGAAAAATGCGCGAAAAACCGGCGGAAGTGAAGCAGGTTTTAATTCCGATTCTTTTGGGAAGCCTGAATGTTCAGGGATTGTATGATCTTGTAAGCGGCGATGCAAGAAGGATGAAGCGCCAATACAGATATGATGATCTTCAGGAAGACATTGCGTGGATAAGAAACAGGGTAGAAGACGAATATTTTACAAAAGAAGGTATTCCTGCTGAAAGAATTTCAGAGTTTATAGAATTTTCTTTTGTGAATAAACCACAAACGCGAACTTTTGTAAGAGCCAAAAATTTAACCGGAGCTTTATCCAGAATGGACGACGCAATTCCTGTTTTTGTTAAAAGAATCAAAGAAAGCAAAATGCCATAATAAATGTTAAAGAAATCTTAAAATTTGGAATGAGAATTGATGCAATAGTTTAGTAAATAGACATTAAAATTATTGTAACAAACAAATTCACAAATTTTTATGAACAAAAACATTCTTTCGATTGCCATTGCAGCATTAGGTTTCGTTATCGGGCTCGGACTTTTAGGAAATGCCATTAAAAACAGAAACAAATCTGAAAATACCATTTCTGTTACGGGTTTGGGAACCAAGCAATTTACTTCTGATCTTATTACGTGGTCGGGAAGTTTTTCTAAGAATAATTTTGACCTGAAATCGGCTTATGATGAACTGGCTTTAGACCGAAAAACCATCAACGATTATTTATTATCAAAAGGCGTAAAGCAAAATGAGATTGTTTTTTCTTCTGTTGATATCCAGAAACAGTTCAAAAATTATACAGATAATAACGGGAATAACGTTCAGAATGAATTTACCGGATACAACCTTACGCAGACTGTATCGATTGAAAGCAAAGAAGTTGCGAAAATCGAAAATCTTTCGAGAAATATTACGGAAATCATCAACAGAGGAATAGAATTTACATCGTCTTCGCCAAATTATTTTTATACCAAATTAGCTACGGTGAAACAGGAAATGATTGCTTCTGCCACAAAAGATGCCAAAGAACGCGCGGAAAAAATTGCTGAAAATTCAGGAAGCAGTCTGGGAAATCTGAAAAAAGCAACCATGGGCGTTATCCAGATCACGGCTCCGAATTCTAATGAAGATTATTCTTATGGAGGAACCTTCAATACCGCTTCAAAAGATAAGGAAGCAAGTATTACCATAAAGCTGGAATATCAGGTAAATTAGTTTTTAACTGAAAAAAATCCGAAGCATTTGAACTTCGGATTTTATATTTTAATGATAAACGATATCGTAGATTTCGTCTTTTACTTCTTTTAGATTTTCGGGCTGATAATTAGCAAGAAGCCATAAATTCAAAGGATTTTTTCCTTCGCCGTAACTTGGCTGAACGTACATTTCATCAATCAGGCTGAACCCGTTTTTCTGATAAAAAGAATAGCGTCTTTTCGTATCTTCTGTTAAATGCCCGTGTTCTATTTCCAGAACAATTCTGGGATAATTTTCAAAAAGATAGTTGGTGATATGCGATCCCAGTTTCTGACTTCTGAATTCTTCAAACACTTCAAAATGTTCCACAAAAGCAAAATGGCTGAGTTCCCAGATGATGAGGTAGCCTATATTTTTAGCTTCGTGAAGCACAGAAATTATTTTCACTTTAGGGTGTGAGAACAGCGGAGACAATTTGTCCCAGTCTCTTCTTTCATCTTCCGGAAACGTTTTGCAGTATGCCTCAAAAATCTCCTTAACCCTGTAATCTTCCGTTGATGTAATCTGCAGAAATTCCATAATTATAAATCAAAAACATTGGGTCTTCTGGTGATAAAAATATCCTTTACCCAAAGTGTGAATGCCAGTCCCAGATAAATTAAAAAGAAAAATCCTGCCGTTGCAAAAGTAGAGTAGATGAAAAATACTCTCAGTTTAGAAACAGGAATTCCGAGTTTTGCGCCCGTTCTTGTAAGAACGCCAAACCATTCTCTTTCCATTTTATGGCGGATATTGTCAAGCATTTGAAGATTCTTTTAAAATTTTAAATCCAATACCGCAATTTAAGCAATTTTTTTCTTCACAGGAATTTTTAAAATGATAAATCAGGCTTTGCGATTCAAGTGCGGTTTTACATTTCATGCCCAGCTTTTTCCAGGCAGCAATAACTGAATTTTTTTCGGAGGGAAGATTTTTGTAAAAAAACAGAATTTCGTCTGCAATTTCTTCGTTATGATATTGATGATAGGTGTATTTTAGAGGCAAAATGGTGTTTAAAATAATTAATTCAATAAAATCCCGCGATACAACTTTGGTCTGATTTACCGATGATATTTTCCCGAAATTATAATGATTGTTCCAGTATTTGGAAGCTTTTACATTCTTAAAAATTTCGAAAAGCTCTTCTGTATTTTTAACATGGATGATTTTCGAAAATAAGTTCTGATATGTGAAATAGAGATTTGCCAACTGCGACAAACGGAGCGTAGGGAAATTGGGTGGTCGTAATCTCAGAAATTTAGGGTGAAATTTAAGATTGGAAATGTTGAATTTTGCCTTGATAAAATCAAATTCCCGCTTCCAGATTTTCATCGTTTCATCCTCCGGATTTTCCAGCCAGCCGGAAACACCAAAAAATAAAGCTTCCAGCTGGGTTTCGTTTTGCCGGATCTTATTAATGACGGTAAAATCTATGCTTTCCGCAATTTGTCTGAAAATAAAAGCATTCACCTTTAATCCGAAAGAATAGGCTAAAGAATGAAACAAAACGGCTTCAAAATTATTTTTAAACTGAGCTAAATTCTTCTCAAATTCTAAAGATTTCTCCGCCAGTTTTTTCAGAACATTTTCTTCATGAAAATGAACCGGAATTTTGCCGGGATCAAAAATATTTTCGCAGGGAATAAACTGAGTTCCGCCGATCAGTTTTTCATATTTCCACAGGATATTTTCGTCGATATGATCTTTTAATTCTATGGTAGGAATGTTTCTGTTTTTCAGTTCCTCAATTTCACAATCGTTCTGAAAAACGACATGAAGAATTATATTCTGATAGTTGGGATCGTGTGAATGGTTGTGAAAGATCCAGTCGGAAGATTTTACATGAAGTTCGATATTTCCTGCAAAAGTAATTTCATTGATCTTCACCTTCGCCGCCAGAAAATCCGGACCGGAATCTGTATTCCATTTTCCAAAGTCTAAAATTTCAACGAAATTGCCTTCAAGATCTTTGAAGTCGAAATGCTTGAACACTTTATAGTTCCAGAGATATTGCAGTAGTTTTTCGGTCATGAGTGTTTACTGCAAATATAGAATAAAAATGATTTGAATGATATTAAGTGTTTAAAAATCAGGTAAATGAGGAAATTATTTTACAAGTAATTCAAAACTTATAAATTCTTTCATGGAAAATAATTGTTTGCATGAAAAATATTAATCTTCAAAAACTGGCTGCACAAAAAAGGCTGCATCCTGATGAATGCAGCCACTATTTTTTTATGGTATAAACCTCACAGGTTTTTAAAACCTGTGAGGTGTAATTCCAGTTCCAAATTTTTCCAATATAAAACTATGCTTTGGTAAGCTCGCTTTTGAAATTTTCGATGGTCGTTCTGTACATTTCTTCGTAGATCGGAAGAATATTTTTAAGGTCGAATTTTATTGCCTGTTCTTTGGCATTGACTTTCATCTGCGCCAGAAGTTCGTCGTTGCTTAGTAACTTAATGGTGTAGTTGCTCATCGCCTCCACATTTCCGATCTCGGCAAGAAAACCTGTTTCTCCCTGAATGTTTACTTCCGGAATTCCTCCCGCATTCGAGCTGATGACCGGAGTATTGGCTGCCATTGCTTCCAGTGCGGCAAGACCGAAACTTTCCTGTTCAGAAGGCAGTAAGAATACATCCGAAAGCTGAAGGATCCTGTAAAGATCATTTACTTTACCCAAAAGACGGATTTTTGAAATCAGATCCGGATTTTCTTCTAAGAACTGGTTGATTTTTTCCATATCCGGACCTTCTCCGATGATGATAAGCTTGGATTTTACCTTTTTCTGGACATTCTTGAAAATCTGCAATACTTCTTCCACACGTTTTACAGGACGCAGATTGGATACATGGATCAGGATTTTTTCGTCCGGATTGGCAAACTGTGTTCTCTGGCATTCGTTGCATTCGTCAAACTCAGAATTATCGATAAAATTTGTAATCACCTGAATTTCTTTTTTAATCTTAAAGAACTGGAGCGTATCTCTTTTCAGACTTTCCGACACCGAAGTGATCGCATCCGATTGGTTGATGGAAAATTCCACGGCGTGTTTGTAACTTGGATGCTGTCCTACCAATGTAATGTCTGTTCCGTGAAGCGTTGTTACCAAGGGAATATCGTTGTCGTCTTCCTTCAGCATCTGTTTGGCTGTAAACGCAGCATAAGCGTAAGGAATCGCGTAGTGTGCATGAAGCAGATCCAGTTTGTAGAGATTCACCACTCGGTAAATCATCGAGCTCAGCGCAATATCATAAGGCTGATATTGGAAAAGTGGATAAGTCTGAACATTTACCCTGTGAAAGAAAATATTCGGATTGGTAATATCTAATCTCGCAGGAAGTGCGCTGCTGATGAAGTGGACTTCATAGCCTTTGTTGGCAAGCGACATTCCGAGTTCTGTTGCTACAATTCCGCTTCCTCCGTAGGTGGGATAGCAAAGTATGCCTATTTTCATTTATTTTTTTAGTTTTGATGTTGTAAATTTTAGAATTTACACCTTTTATTTTACAATTGCTGGAATGAGATCCATTCCCATTCCTGCCTTCAAAGTATCATTTACCAGAACAGGAAGTCTGCCTTGGATTTTTGTTTTTCCGTTGAATGCATCGGCTGTTGCGTTCATCGAGTCTTCATTGTTTTCATACGAAACCAGAACGGTTGAAACCTTTGAAATATCAATATCTTTCAACGCGTAAGCGCTTCCGAAAACATTAAGAATCACATTTTGGTTTTTCGTAAGGTCGGATAACACTTTCTTTGAAGCGTCTGAAATTTTATAAGGTTTATAAGCCGTGGAATTATCTTTATGGAAACCGACAATCACTGTAGAATTTGCAGGAATCGTAGCAATTTCATCAGCTTTTTTAATTGTAATATTTGAACCTAATCGATTGACAAACGTCTGATAAGGAGCTTCTTCCAACGGGATGTAATAGATTTGTTTTCCGTTTAACGGAAGCAGCTTTTTTTCATCCTTCAGTAAAGTGATCGCATTTGAATAGAGATTCTGAACTAAAGTTTTATGAGAATCATTATTTAAGTCTGAATTAATGTTTTCGGGATTCTTAGGAGTATATTTTTCAAGTCCTAAAAAGTATTTGGTTAAAAGGATCTTTTTCACACTTTCCTCTACTCTGGATTGTGAAATTTCGCCGCTTTCAATAGCTTTCTGAATTAATTTTTTTCCTTCTGCAACACCCTGAGAAAACAACATAATATCGTTACCTGCTTTAAAAGCCATTGCATCCAGTTCTCCGGGTTTGTATCTGTTCGCAACAGCGCCCATATTAAGAGCATCGGTAATAATTAACCCTTTATATCCAAGCTTATTTTTCAACAGTCCGGTAATGATGTTTTTAGAAACAGAAGCAGGAATTCCTTTGGTGGTTTCCAATGCAGGAACATACAAATGAGCCACCATAACACCGCCGATTCCCTGATTGATAAGAGCTTTGTAAGGTGCTAATTCAACAGCGTTAAGACGGTCTAAATTGTGAGCAATTAAAGGAAGATCCGCATGAGAATCTGTACTTGTATCTCCATGTCCCGGAAAATGCTTAATCGCTGCTAAAATATTGTTATTCTGAAGTCCGTTTGCGTAAGCTGATGCAGAATTCACCACATTACTTACTTCCGAACCGAAGCTTCTGTTTCCGATAATCGGGTTGTTGGGATTGGTATTTACATCCACAACAGGCGCAAAATCCCAGTTGATGCCCATTCGGTGACAGTCTTCCGCAATTTTAGCCGACATTTTTTCAATTAAACTTTTATCCTGAATAGCTCCTAAAGTCATTGCCCACGGAAATTTGTGCGCCGCAGCGATTCTCTGGTACAGTCCCCATTCCGCATCCATCCCGATCATTAAAGGAACTTTAGATTTCTGCTGAAATTCATTTACCAGTGTAATTTCTCTTGCTGCATCATCCTGCATCAGAATTAATCCTCCGATCTTATCATTAGCAACAATATTTCTAACTTTTTCAATCTCACTTTCTCCTCTATTGGTGTAAAGTGCTACAATGAAAAGCTGTCCGAGTTTTTCGTCCTGAGAAAGGTTCTTATAGGTTTTGTCAACCCATTGGTTTGCCTTTTTCAGATCGTCTTTGGAAATGTTTTTAGGCTGATATTGAGCTGATATTTTTGAGCTTGAGAATATGAAAATGAAAAGTGAACTGTAAATAAGCTTCTTCATAATTTTTTGAATAAGAACAAAAATACAATTAAAAAAATGATGAAAACAAAGTTTTTGAAATTTTTGGTATATGATTTGAATACGGATTATAAATAATAAACAACTAAACTTTTATAAAATGAAAAAATTTCTTCCAATCTTAATAATGGCTTTTGTAAGCTTATTTATATTTAGCTGTGATAATAATGATAATACTGTTGGTGATGGTGATACATATCCAAAAATGAGAGATGTTTCCGGAAGTTTTACAAGTTCAAATGGATATTCTTTTACTGTTCCTATTAACATAGAAAGTACAGATGTGGTTTTAGTATACAGAAGAGACCCGGCTGCAAGTAATGCTTGGCAATTAATTCCTAAAACCTATTATCTTTCAGGAGGTAGAGAATTAGATTATAATGCACTTTTCAGTTCTCAAAATCTTGAAATTTACACAGAAGCGAACTTTGACCAAGCAACGATGACATCTTCTGAGATGAGTACTTACCTGAATAACCAGACATTCAGAGTTGTTTTAGTTCCGGCTAGTCCTGCTAAAAATTCATCTACAGTAGATACAAGTGATTACAATGCGGTAATTAAATATTACAACTTAGATGAATCTAAAGTAATCACAGTTAAAGCAAATTAAGAATATATCTTTTCAGTTTTTTATAATTACAAAAAAGCTCCGGAATTTCTTTCGGAGCTTTTGCTTTTTTATTTATCGCTGTCATCGAGTAAATGACCAAAATAATCTTTCTTTGTCTGTAAATATCCTTTACTTATCTCATTTGCCGGTATCTGCAACGGAACTCTTGAGTTAAGATGAATATTGCTTTCGGTTACGTATTTTACTTTTTCAGGATTGTTGGTAAGAAGATTAATATCTTTTACCCCCAATAAATTCAGGATTTCAATAGCAACTCCAAAGTTTCTGTCATCCGCCGGAAGTCCAAGTTTTAAATTGGCTTCTACGGTATCAAAACCTTTTTCCTGTAAAGAGTATGCTTTTAATTTATTGATGATCCCGATGTTTCTTCCTTCCTGACGAAGGTAAATGATAATTCCTCCATTTTCATGGATGTATTTCATCGCAGCATCTAATTGCTGTCCGCATTCACATTTTTTGGAATGGAAAACTTCCCCGGTAATACATTCTGAGTGAAAACGCACATTTACAGGTTTGGAAAAGTCTGTATTTTCTGCAACGATCGCCATATGAGGCATCCAGTCGTTTTCGTTTTCAGAGAGTGCGATCATTCGGAACGTGCCATATTCCGTAGGAACGTTGGATTCCGCCTGAATTTTAATCATTAATTCCTAATTGGTTTTTTAATTTCTTTTTACAGAATCTTCTATCGCAGAAATGTTGGTTTTTAATCTTACCAGATATCTGTTGAGAACCTCATTGTCGTCCCCTTTAAGATTCTGTCTTAGCTTTTGAATTTTTTTATAGGATTTTTCAAAGTCTTTTATTGCTCTGTTTTTCCCTTGGAGATTTCCTGCATCTATAGCGTAAAGATAATTTTGCAGGCTGTACTTTAAAGTAGTGATTTCGGTATTTAAAGCATTGTTTTTAAACTGTGGAAAAGTAGCAATAAGATTGGATATTTCTGAAGCATTTACATTGTTACCAACATTAACTTCGATGTTATTTTTGGCTCCTTTATCAGAATCTGATCCTTTGGTTTCGCTATAAAAACTATTCGACAACGGAGAAAAATTGGGTTTTTCCGTTGCGCAGGAAGATATTATAATTAGTAGTACTCCAAAAAAAATTATTCGTTTCATTTTTGCTGCCCCTTTTGATAAAGGATTGGGTTAAGACTTTCATCATTGTACATTTTCATTTGTTTGTACACTTTCATCTTAACATCTCCGTTCTCGATATCAGTAAGCAACTGATTTATAGAAGTGGAAAGATCTTCATGCTGGGTAAGAAGAACATCCAGTTTGGCTTTACAAGCTGCTCTGTGCTCTTCTGAAGCAGATTCTCTATAGGCTTCCTGCGACATATGATAAACCTTTAATGCCAGAATTGATAACCTGTCTACCGCCCATGCGATTGTTTCGGTATTAATTTTTGCATCAGGTTTAGGAGTAATATTTTCAAACTTTTTCAGAAACCAGCTGTCGATGAATTCTACCAGATCAGTTCTTTTCTGATTGGAAGCATCAATAGTTCTTTTCAGTTGAAGAGCTTCAGTGGGATCTATATTTTCATCTCTAATTATATCTTCCAAATGCCATTGAACGGTGTCAATCCAGTTTTTAGCATACAAAATCCGTTCCAAAGTATCCTTTTCGAACGGGTTATTAATTAGAGTGTTAACGTCATCAGACACGTGATAGTCTTCAATAGCCTGATTGAAGACTTTCCATGCAGTCTCAGTAAAATTCATTGAGTGTGAAGAATTGTTTAGTTGCTCGAAGAGTTGTTGTTTGTTGTCTTATTTTCAGAACCCGGTTTGTCCTCTTCTTTTACAGCATCTTTAAATTCTTTGATACCCGAACCTACACCTCTCATTAGTTCAGGAATTTTTTTACCTCCGAAAAGTAAAAGCAGAATGATCGCTACGATCAAAATGTGTTGCCAAGATAATGACATTATTGTTAATGTATTCATTTCTAAAATTTTTACAAAGTTAGTCTTTTTTTAATAAGAAACCCAACCTAATGGATCTACCGGAGTACTTCCGTTCCATACCTGAAAATCAAGGGTATAGGTTCCGTCAAAATCCTGTCCTACTACTCCGACCGGTGTTCCTGCAGAAACCTGCTGTCCTTTGGAAACACTTACGCCGGAAAGATTGGAATAGATAGTAAAATAATTTCCGTGTCTCAGCATAACGGTTTTTGTTCCGTCGCTGTTTGCCAATACTGAAGATACAGTTCCCGGAAATACAGATTTTGCTCTGGTTCCGGAAGGTACGGAGATTTTTATCCCGTTATTTTCTTCATCAATATTTTTAAATACAGGATGAGGATGTCTCCCGAAACGGTGCGTAATCTGCCCGATTCTGTCTGCAGGATATCCTAATCTTCCTTTATTGTCTGCAAAATTACTTCCCGCAACAGTAGTAACGCCATAATTGGTCATTGCTTTGCTTTCTGCAGCTTTTTTGTCATCCTCTTTTTTCTTTGCTAAAGCAGCTTCTGCGGCTCTTGCGGCAGTTAGTTTATCAGATGCTTCTTTCGCTTTTGCGGCTGCTTCGTCTGATGCTTTCTTCGCGGCTACTTTTCTAGCCTCATCTCTTGCTGTTGCTTCGGAACGGGCTGCTTCTTCATTACGTTTTCTCTCTTCTTCCGCTCTTTTATCGGCTAATTCTCTGGCTTTTCTTGCTTCCACTTCGGCTGCCAGTCTTTCTTTCTCCAAAGCTTCTGCTCTTGCTTTAGCTTCTGCCTCAATTCTTGCTTTTTCTCTTTCAGCCGCTATTTTTGCCAGACGTATTTTTTCTGCTTCTGCTTTTTTTCTTGCTTCCTCTTCTGCTTTGGCTATGCGGATTTCTTCTGCAATAATGCTTCTGATCTGTCCTTCCAAAGCTTTAGACTGAGTCTGCTTCTGTCTTAGTTCAGCAGTAAGTTTAGATTCATTTTTCTTAAATTCTGCAACAAGCTGCTCCTTTTGAGCTCTTTCTGCATTTATCGTTGTTAAATCTTTTTGCTGACTAACCAATAAATTGGCTTTTTCTTTTACAGAGTTTTGTCTTCTGGCAATCGTCTGCTTTATTTTTTCTGCAGCATTGGTAATTTCAGCCGCTTTTTTATCTTGATAATCTGAATATTGCTTTAAATACTGAACTCTTCTTATCGCTTCTCCTAAATTTTTAGCCGAAAGGATAAACGTTACCTTGTTCTGTACTCCTTTATTTTTGTAGGCATTTACCAAAACCTTGGCATAATTGTCTCTTAAAACTTTAAGATCTTTATTCTGACGGTTAATTTCTAACTGACGCAGATAGATATCGTCCTCAATAAATCTTTTTTCCTTTTGGGTATTTGTATAAACTTTTTCTCTTAAAGCCAGTTTTTTATTAATATTATCAAGATAAGCAACAGAAAGTTTAGATTCTGTTCTTGTCTTTGCAAGGTCTGTATTTATTTGTGCAATTTGTTTTTTAAGTTCAGCATTTTGCTTTTGCAGCTGCTCTTTTTTCTGATTCTGCCCTTGGTGGAATCCGAACAGTAAAATACCTATTAAAAAGCTAAATTTTTTAATCATTGAATCTCAATTTTCTTATAACTAGATGGAACAGAATAAGGTGTTTCCATCCTCGAAAAATCAAATTTCGTATTTTCTATTAAAATCTGGCTGTTTTTACTTCCTTTTATAATTATTTTAACATTTTTTGGCAACTTTACATTATTCGGTTGAAGCTCCCAATCACTATATACGATTTGCATAGCATCATTGGATTTAGCATCCCTCAAATTTACTGTTGTAAGATCAAAATCATCCGAATATTGCATCATGATTTTATATTCCCTTTCAATATTTTCGGTAGAAATTTTGATGTTGGAAATAGATTCTACAAGATAGCCATCAGTATTTTTTACGATTTTTGCATTTTTATCGCTTAAAATGAAAAACGTTCTCCCTTCTAAAAGTTTTTCAAGATTTTTATAATCAATAAAATTAACGTTCAGAAGGTTATTCAAATAATCAAAATCCGAATCGATGTAGTTTTTGTTGTATTTATCCATCGCTTTAATTCCTTCCGGAGTAATTAATGCTCTTGCTGCATTAAAAAACAGAAAGTCTATTCTTGACCATATTTTTTTATCGGTTTCAATATAAATAACTGCATCCAGCGGACTCACTTTTATGTTGTCTGCCGTTATTTTGCTGGTAATTTTAAGATATTCAAACTGCGGATGAAGATAAATTTTCTGATAAAAATCCATTCTGTCTCCAACATGATTTTCTTTTTTGTCCGGATCCTTCATATCATTAACAACGAGACTGTCAACATTCTGAGTTTGTTGCATGGCTGTTTTTCTGGATTTACAGTTGAAAAGAAATACAGTTAAAATAAGTAATGGAATCCACTTTTTCATGCCGGAAAATTTGATAAATTGTTGCAATATTAACGCCAAACCACACAAAATCTTTTGTGTGGCCTGAAGATAATTTATTTAGGGTAATATTTTATACTTTCAAAAAATTATTTAGATAAAAAATCAAGAACCGAATAGTCTCCCAGAGAAATTTCCCTTGCAACGCCAAAATACTGTGCAGAATTACCAATCATGGAATTGGATAGGTTTCCATGGTTGATTCTTGTATTTTCCTGAATCAGAGAGTTTTCTATATTTGAATTAACGATGATGGTATTGTTCCCTAAAGAAACTCCGGGACCCACTTTTGAGTTTGAAATTTTCACGTTTTCCCCGATAAAACATGGCTGAATAATCAAAGAATTTTCGATCTGCGCAGAAGCGGGAAAATGAGACATTGCATCTCTTTCGTATTCCAGAATTTTACTGTTGGTTTCTACGGTTGCGTTTTTGTTTCCGCAATCCATCCAGTCATTTACTTTTCCAAGCGTAAATTTTGCGCCTTTTGTTCTCAGGTTTTCCAGTGCAGTGGTCAATTGGTATTCACCTCCGTTTTTAATATCATTGTCCATGATATAATTAATTTCGTCCATTAGTTTTTCGGCACTGTTGAAATAATAAATACCGATAATCGCAAGATCCGAAACGAAAGTCTGAGGTTTTTCCACAAAATCTGTAATGAAACCGTAGTTATCCAGTTTTACCACTCCGAAAGCAGAAGGATCTTCTACACTTTTTACCCAGATTACTCCATCTGAATTTTTATCTAAAACAAAATCTGCACGGAATAAAGTATCTGCGAAAGCAATCACTACATCTCCTGTCATGGACTGTTCTGCACATTTAATGGCATGAGCCGTTCCAAGCGGATCATTCTGATAGTAAATACTTCCTTTTGCTCCCAGTTTTTCGGCAATCTGAATAAGAGATTTTTCAATCTCCGGACCAAAATCTCCAATGATAAAAGCTACTTCTTCAATAGTTTCCCCCGCAACTTTAGCAATATCTTCCACCAATCTTTGTACGATCGGTTTTCCCGCGATCGGAATAAGAGGTTTTGGTACAGTCAGTGTATGTGGACGTAATCTGGAACCGCGTCCAGCCATAGGAACAATAATTTTCATAAATTATATAAATATGTTTTTTTTGTTAGTTCTAATTTTTTATAAATATAGCAATAAAACCTTTGAGTGTGATAGTATCGCTAAGAGTTTTAAAGTTTTGTCTGATATAGTGAGAATCCGTTATAAGCAAATTCTTAGCCAATTTATCTTTTTATTTTAGAAAGAAGCATGTCTTTTTCGGAATAGATTAGAATGCCGGTGTAAATGATGAATAATAAATTCCCGATCCACAAGTTGTAATCAAAAAACTCAACAATCACATAGCTGAAAACTGCCAAAAGCGCAATGAAAAAAGATATTTTCTTCATTCTGTAAGGAATCGGATAATATTTTTGACCTAACCAATAAGAAAGAACCATCATTGAAAAATAGGCTGCCAAAGTTACCCATGCTGAAACCATGAAACCATAGGTTTTTAAAAAAGCAAAATTTAAAATAATGGTAATAATCGCTCCTGTCCATGAAATGTAAGTTCCAACTCTTGTCCGGTCGGTTACTTTATACCAAGTCGAAAGATTATAATAAATTCCGAAGAACAAGTTAGCAATAACGATAATAGGAATAATATTTATGGCAATCCAGTAAGAACTGTTCGGAACCAGCAAAAGCTTGATCCATGAAACGTTTGCAATTATGCCCAAAGCTACGACCGAAGCAAAAAAAGAAAAATATTCCGTTACTTTTGCATATGTAAGTTTAGCGTTTTCATTTTGCATTTGTTTAAAGAAGAACGGCTCAATTCCCATTCGGTAAGCGGTAACGAAAAGCGTCATTAAAACAGCCATTTTGTAGCATCCTCCATAAGCTCCTGCGTCTCCATCTTCAATTAAAAATCTTTGTATGAATTTATCAAAATTTTCATTTACCATGAACGCCAAACCAGCAATCATAATCGGCCATGAATATTTGATCATCTGAAGAAAAAGATCTTTTGAAAATTGAAATTTAACTTTTAAAATTACAGGTAAAACCAACAAAACCCCTAAAAAGCTTGCCGCAAGATTACTGTAAAAAGGATAAGAAACTTTTTCTTTTAAGCCTAATTTCAAAGAAAATTCCTGTGGTATATAAAGGAATAATGCAATTGCAAAGGCACTTTGAAAAACAGCCTGAATTACACGGATTGCAGTGTATTTTATAGGTCTGTTATGAAATCTGAACCAAGCCAGAGGAATTACTAGAATGTTGTCGAAAAATGCGATCCAGGCAAACCACCTGATGAATTCCGGAGTATCTGAATAATCAAAAATGTCTGCAATCGGCTGGTTAAATAATAAAACAAAGATTAAAAAAACAGAGGATAAACCTGTCAGAAACCAGAAAGACGTGTTAAAAACTTTCTGCTCATTGCCTTTATCAGAGGAAAATCTGAAATAAGCAGTTTCAAAACCAAATGAAAGGACAATATTGACGAAAGAAATCAGCGCATAGAGATTGGTGAAAATTGCAAAAGCACTGTTGTCGATATTTTTAATAAACAGATAATTAAGCAGTACAACAATTATCCTCGGCATAATCGCCCCGATTCCATAGATAATAGTTTCGTTAAGAAGTTTTTTCAAGATCTGAAATTTTATGCAAATGTAAATATTTAGAAATTGATTTTTTATCAGCCGCATTAAAATTCATTCATAAACCTTAATTTTGAAGAACTTTGTCAAAGTTTAAAACTTTAACAAAGTTGGAAGCATGGCTCCGTCTCTAATTTGTAAAAAAAGTAAAAATGAAAACCTTAATCAAAAATGTAAAAATCGTTAACGAAGGAAAGATCGTTGAAGGTGATATTTTAATTGAAAATGATTTAATTTCCAAAATAGATTCTCAAATTTCCGAGCAAGCACATCAGGTTATTGATGGCGGTGGAAAATATCTTTTACCGGGTGTTATCGACGATCAGGTTCATTTCCGTGAACCAGGTTTAACGCACAAAGGAGATATTGAGACAGAATCAAGATCGGCAATTGCGGGTGGAACCACCAGTTTTATCGAGCAGCCGAATACTGTTCCGAATGCGGTAACACAGGAGTTGTTGGCTGATAAATATGAAATTGCCTCTCAGAAATCTTACGCTAATTATGGTTTCATGATGGGCGGAACGAACGATAATCTGGAAGAAGTTTTAAAAACGAATCCCAGAAATGTTCCCGGAATTAAATTGTTTTTAGGTTCCTCCACCGGAAATATGTTGGTCGACAATCCTGAAACTTTAGAAAAAATCTTCAGCAATACAAAAATGCTCATTGCGGTTCACTGTGAAGATGAAGCAACGATCAAAGCAAATACTCAAAAATATCTTGATGAATACGGTGAAGATATTCCTGTAAAATTCCATCATTTGATAAGAAGTGAAGAAGCCTGTTATAAATCTTCATCCAAAGCCATTGAATTAGCAAAAAAAACAGGAGCCAGACTTCACGTTTTTCATTTATCGACTGCGAAAGAAACGGAGCTTTTCAGGAACGATATTCCCCTAAAAGATAAAAAAATTACCGCAGAAGTTTGTGTTCATCATTTAACATTTACCAATGAAGATTATGAAACCAGAGGCGGATTGATCAAATGGAATCCTGCCGTAAAAACGCAGAAAGACAAAGACGGACTCTGGGAAGCATTACTGGACGACAGAATTGATGTGATTGCAACGGATCATGCGCCTCATACATGGGAAGAAAAACAGAATGTGTATACAAAATGTCCTTCAGGAGCGCCTTTGGTGCAGCATTCTTTGGTCGTAATGTTAGAAAATTATAAAAACGGAAAAATTTCTTTAGAAAGAATTGTTGAGAAAATGGCTCATAATCCTGCCATTTTATTCAGAATTGAAAAAAGAGGTTTCATAAGAGAAGGCTATAAAGCAGATCTTGTTTTGGTAGATTTAAACGAAAACTGGACAGTCGAAAAAGAAAATATCCTCTACAAATGCGCTTGGAGTCCGTTGGAAGGAATGAATTTCCATTCTAAAGTCACCCATACTTTTGTCAACGGAAATCTTGTATACGAAAACGGAAAAATTAATGAACAGAAATTCGGGGAGCGTTTGCTTTTTGAAGTTCAGGAATAAGATCGACATAACCGATATCAATAGGAGCGGGCTTTAGCCCGCTTTTTCATTATTAATAACTTGAATTGGCTTTAGCCGAAACTTATCCCAAAGTTCGGATAAAGCCAATTTTTTATTATGAATATTTAGATCAAATTCAAACTAATTAAGAGTGGATACAAAAAAATCATTTCTCAGAAAAGCGAAAACCAATCCCATGAAGATTCTCAATGGAAATATTTTCTTCACCGGAAAAAACTTTTCGCAGTCTTGAAATAAAAACATCAAGGCTTCTTCCCATAAAATAATCATCATCGCCCCAGACTGCTTTAAGAATATCCTGTCTCTTGAGAACAGTATTTTTATTACGGATAAAAAACAACAACAATTCAGATTCTCTCTGAGTAAGTGTTACTTTATTGTCAGAATTTTGTAAAGTGTAATTGTTCGGATCAAAATCATATTTTCCGACTTTGTATTTTTGTGGCGAAGATTCTTTTTTCTTAGATCTTCTCAGAAAGACTTCAATTTTAAGAATAAGCTCTTCAATGCTGAAAGGTTTTACCAGATAATCATCGGCTCCGATTTTCAATCCTTTAATCCGGTCTTCTTTTAGTGCTTTGGCTGAAATGAAAATAATGGGAACTTCAGAATCTTTTTCTCTGATATGCTGTGCAACCTCAAAACCGTTCATTTCCGGCATCATGATATCCAGAAGACAGATGTCGAAACTTCCTCTATTAAACGCTTCCAGAGCAGATTTTCCGTCAGAATAGCAGGAAATATCGTAATGATTTTCCAGACTGTCCTGAATGAGGAACGCAATGGTTTTGTCGTCTTCGGCGTAGAGAATTTTAGATTTTTCCATGATTACACATATTCTTTACAAAGGCAGAAACAGAGTCGTGGTAATTCCTTTATCATTATTATTTTCAACAGAAATCTTCCAGTTATGCTGCTGAACCACTTTTTTTACATAAAAAAGTCCCAGTCCGAAACCATTTACCTCATCGCTTTTTGATGTATTTACCCTGTAAAATTTATCAAAAATATGAGGAAGGTTTTTCGCAGAAATCCCGATTCCGTTGTCTTTGAACTTTAAATATAAACCTTTTGTGTCATTTAAAGAAGAAATAATAATGTGTGGCTGGGTTTCACAGTATTTTATGGAATTGTCCAGAATATTGTAAATAATATTGCTGAAATGAAATTCATCGGCTACAACGGAAACACTTTCATCAATAGATAATTCAATTGAAATATTTTCATTCTTCTGTTTCACGGTTTCTGCAATTTCCTGAATGAAAGGCTTTAAAATAATTCTTTGCGGTTTCAGAGACAATCCTGAAGCATCATTTTTGGCAATATTCAGTATTTTTTCAATATGACTATTCAGTTTGTGGCTCTGATCCGTGATGATGGAAGTATACGTTTGTAATTTAGGGTTTTCCTTGATCTGCTCCTGCTTGGTTAAAGCTTCTGAAGCCAGCAGTATAGAAGAAAGAGGCGTTTTGAATTCATGCGTCATATTATTGATGAAATCCCTTTGCAGCTCCGAGAATTTTTTCTGCTGAATAATCGTATAAATGGAATACACATATACCAAAAGAATAATAATCAGGGCAAAAGTAAGAAGATACCAGAAACGTAAAGAACTAATGAGATACGTGGTTTTATCCGGAAAACGGATGGAAAAATAATACACCAGATTTTTATGCTTCGGAAATTTAATCACTTTTTCATTCGGGCTTTCCTGATGTTTGGATACGAATTTTCCATAAATCATCTGATCGCTGTGGCAATTGTACAATGCGTAGACATAATCGGTATTGATCTGGAAACGTGTAAATTCGGTTTTCAGGTAATGTTCCAGAACTTCAGGATGAAATTCATTGTTAATGTTTACCACATAATAATCATTGGAAATGTTCTGAACCGGACTTTCAGTAAAGGACGTTTTTCCGCCGGAAAGTTTTTCAACCACTTCCAGTAAAGCAATGTTTACGGTCTGATTGAATTTCTTGTCTTCAAGATTATAAGCCTGTCGTGTCCATAAAAGCTGTGCTATCAGAATTCCGATAATAGCAACAAAACCAAGCGTTATAATAATATTGAGTTTCTTTATTTCCATTTTACAGGAACAATAATATCCAAAAATATCTATTAATTTCTGATCATTAACAACTTATTAACAAATGTTTGAGACCGGTTAACAGGATTAATATAAATATTCATCTTACATTTGTGAAAACAAAAATAAATCGGTTCTTTTTAATTATTAAAATTTATACTCATGAAAAATTTAAAAATTTCAGCATTATTAGCAGTTTTGGCATTTTCTCCGTTTTTTGCAAATACACTTCCGACTGACAATAATCCGGTTGTAAGAATTCTTGCAGACGTTACATGGAAATCAGAATCTATTGATGTTGGGAATATTCCTCAGGGAAAACCAAAAACCATCAGATTCGAATTTACAAATACTTCAAAGAAGCCTATCATTATCGAAAATGTAGCGCCTTCTTGCGGATGTACAACTGCGGATTATACAAAAACGCCTATTCTTCCTGGTAAAAAAGGATTTGTAGAAGCTAGCTACAACGCTGCTGCAGCAGGTCCGTTCATGAAAACAGTGAATGTTACCACAAGCGACAGCAAAACTCCAAAGACTCTTTCTTTTAAAGGTACAGTTGTTGCTTCTTAATCTGAATAAATTTAATCTTGTTCAATATAAAACAGCCCGACAATTTCTGTCGGGCTGTTTTTGATTTAAAATCTGTTTAAACTAATTTCAGAATTAACCACAAAAGACGCAAAAGACAATGTTAAAGCGTTAAAGCTAATTTCAATAATATTCAAAGCGCTCAAAAGAATAAAAATCAAAGATTTTTAAAAACTATTGTGAACTTTTTCATTTATAATGATCAGCTTTAAATAAAAGTTTAGTCATCTTTTGTACCTTTTGTGGTTAAATAAAAAGTTTGAACTGGCTCAACTTCTAACGGTGCGAAACAATAATTTTTCTGCTCATTTCTTCAGAATCTGTATTAATTTTCAACAAATAATTTCCTTCAGGAATTCCCGAAACATGAATTTCAATTCTGTTGGATATAGGTTTTTCTGATGAACTTTGAATTACTCTTCCGCTCATATCCATTAACTGATACTTTATACTTCCGGATGTTCTGTTGTCAAATTCCACATACACAAACTGGCTTGCCGGAACCGGATAAATCCTTATTCCTTTATCTGAAACCACATTCGATGTTCCCAAAGTTGAGCATACTGCATTCGCTTTTTGAGAATTTTTAATCACATCCACTTTCTGATTTCCTGTAACGTAATAATCTAGTTCCGAAGTAATCATCAGGCTCGTACTTGCGCCAAGCCAATCCTGAAGAAGAGAAGCGAAAATCTGCCGGTAATCATATCTTCTTTGATTTTGGTTATAGTAATAACTTGTCTGGTTGGTAAATACAGGATGATCTCCCAAAATTCCTGCGGCTGCGGCGTTTCCAACCACGAAAAACGGAGCAAGATCTCCATGATCGGTTCCGGTACTTCCGTTTTCGCGAACCTGTCTGCCGAATTCACTGAAAGTAACCGTCATTATTTTATCTGCAATACCCAACTGCTGAATATCTGCCTGAAAAGCGGCAACAGAATTGGAAATATCTGCCAATAGATTCGCGTGAGTTCCCAAATGCGTACTTCCCGTCTGTACCTGACTCACGTGAGTATCAAATCCGCTTAGATTTACCTGAAAAATCTTGGTCTTGCTGCCTCCTTTAATCATTCTTGCCACTGTTTTCAGTTGTTTTCCAAGAGATGAATTAGGATAAGTAGTGGTTGAATTGTTTCCGGCGTTGAAAACCTGCATCACACGGTCATAGTACGCATCCATACTCGTGACAACTCCTTTTATATAATTTAGAAGATCATTATATTCAGAATTCATTAAATTTAAATTGCTGAAAACACTCGACTGAAATCCGGTCATGTTGTATTCGATATTTTTCTCAGTCGTGTGCTCATAAAACAGACACGGATTGAGATTTCCCATCTGTATAGCAAGCGGATCAGGATTCAGCGTCGTCGGATTTCCTGCAAGTCCCGGATATAAAGCACCAAGATACCTTCCGAAAATACCGTCGAGAAGATCCGAGTTTGTTGTTCCGTCTTTCCCGGCAAACATTAAATTTTCTGACCGGAAATGCGAATAATTAGGATTCGGATAGCCCACTCCGTTCATTAAAAGCAGTTTTCCGGAATCATATAGACTTTTAAAACCCGTCATAGAAGGATTAAGACCTACAAGTTTACCCGAAGATACTGTGCTGTCTAACGGAATATAACTTCCTGTTCCTGAACTTTCAATTTTTATATTGGGACGCAATGCTGCATAGGTACTGTATTGGCTAATCGGGATTACCGTATTCAGCCCGTCATTGGCTCCTGCAAGTCTCAGAATAACCAAAGAGCGATCGTTAACCGTATCACAATTCAGTTGAAAATCCAAAAACTGATTCATAAACCTCGAAGGCATTCCGTTAAGATAAAACGGAGCTCCAACTCCCGCAAGAGATATTAATTTTAAAAAATCTTTTCTGTTCATGATCTTAAATTATTTGGAATTCAGGAGATTTAATGATGGCTTTTACCAGTCTGTCAATAGGGATCTTTACACTATTGGCATTTCCTGTACTGAGGTAGTTATTCCATTCATTCTGCCAGTTGATGGTACTTAAATTATTCAGAAAAATACCTTTGAAATAATCATAACGGGTTCCGTCCGGAACTTCCACAAACATCATCTGAAGAAATTCTGTTACCAGTGTATCTGCATTGGCGGGATTAGAAAAATAACCGCTGTCTTTTACAAAAGAAGCATTGTTCAGTTTAAAAGTAAAGCCGTTGTAGGTAAGTCCGTTAATGAGATAATCAATCGTATTGTTATACCGTATTCTCAGAGATGATGTTGTGATCCAGTTTTTATCGTAATTCGGGCTGCTATAATATCCTGCATATCCGTTTACCGACTGCGGATTAAAAACAGGCATTCCCATATTCGAAGAATAATTATTCACCACGTTCATCAGACTGTGTATTGCCGAAGGATTCGTATTGTAAAGCGGAATCTGAAGATTCAGCAGAGAAAACATATGGAGATAAAGCTCAACCGGATTTCTCACAATATTTCCAATCGTCTGATCTCCCATAATGCTGTCTTCCTCATCATAAAAATGTTTACTTTTAAGAAGCGTGGTGAGAGCAGGAATAATATTGTAATTGTCTGCTTTCAGAGATGCTGCTAAAGGAACAATAATATCATTTTCTATCTCTGTGGTAATTAATCTTCCCACAAAATAACGGTACATTCTTCTGCAATACGCTTTTGCCGTTTCATCCTGATTAAAAATCATATTGATGAAATTCTGAAGTTCAGCTTTAATCGTTGCGTCTGTATTTTCTCCCGAAATTGCCTGATTTCCGAAAGCTGACGAAAAAGTTTTGGTTCCCGTATCGTGCGTGTTAACTTTTACCTGACCTGTCGGAATATTCGTTGCCGGATCCAGAGATGTAAGTCTTGCCGTTTTATCAAGATGTACCGATGAAATCAGGGAGAATCCTGTTAAAACTCTTGCCGCCTGTTGTACATCTGTTTCCGTGTAATTGGTATAATTTCCCGTAGCAATCTGCGGTCCTTTTAGAATCGTAAACAATTCCAGAAACTCCCTTGCATAATTTTGATTGGGACTTGTGCTCAGATTCACATTATTATTCAGGAAAATAAGCATTCTGGGATTCTGTGTTATTCTGAAAGCCAGTTCTTTAAGACTTCCATTCGCATGAAACCTGAGAAGCTCTTTATAGTCATAATTTGTCCAGAAAGAAGCATTATCATCCGTTACAAAAAGAACGTGAAGAAAATAAGCAATCTTGTGTTGTGCAGAAGGATCCTTCAAAGCACTGTAAAGCCACCAGTAAAGATCGTTTCTCACGCTGTTTGCCGTACTTTGGGTATCGGTAATCGTAGGATTTGCTGCCGTCGGGACAATTGTTTCACCCACATTATTCAGCGGAGAAGGCGGAACAGGATTACTGAACGTAAATAATTCTGCAAGTGCCTGTTGCGGAGTTTTGGTCGCAAAATCCAGAACTTTAGCCTTTGTAATGTTGTAAGTGGTGCGTCTGAGAAGATGATAAGCATTCGAAAATCCCAGAACTGTGGTTTTAGGAGTAAGACTTGGCATAATTATGCTTTATTTTGAACAAATGTACAATTTTAATGAACTAAATATAATTTTTTAAAGCAATTATAAAGATTAAATTTAATATATATTGAAAATGTTTCATTTTTCGTTTTGTTTGAGAGACTTCAGTATTCTGTCTGATTATTCTATATCCTGCATAGCTTTTTCCTCTGCCAAAACAAATATTTATAGTAAATTTACTACGTAACGTAATCTATTAAAACTAAATTATGAATCTTTATACACAGCCGATGCTTCGTGAAGGAGCTTTAAAAGATAAAGTAGCCATTGTAACAGGAGGAGGGAGCGGTCTCGGTAAGGCAATGACCAAATATTTTCTTGAATTAGGCGCAAAAGTAGTCATCACGTCCAGAAACCTCGAAAAACTACAGGGAACTGCAAAAGAACTGGAAGAAGAAACAGGCGGAAAAGTTCTTTGCGTAGCATGTGACGTAAGAAACTGGGATGAGGTAGAAGCCATGAAAGAAGCAACGCTAAAAGAATTCGGAAAAATTGATATCCTGCTTAACAATGCTGCCGGAAACTTCATTTCTCCTACAGAAAGACTCACTCACTCTGCTTTTGATGCTGTTCTGGATATTGTACTAAAAGGAACAAAAAACTGTACCCTTTCCGTGGGAAAACACTGGATCGATTCCAAAACACCGGGAACGGTTTTAAATATTGTAACAACTTATGCATGGACAGGTTCTGCGTATGTGGTTCCGTCCGCTTGTGCAAAAGCAGGCGTTTTGGCAATGACGAGATCTTTGGCGGTGGAATGGGCGAAATACGGAATCCGTTTCAATGCCATTGCTCCGGGACCTTTCCCTACAAAAGGAGCATGGGACAGATTGCTTCCGGGAAACCTGCAGGAAAAATTTGACATGAGAAAGAAAGTTCCTTTAAGAAGAGTAGGAGAACATCAGGAACTGGCAAATCTTGCCGCTTACTTAGTTTCAGATTATTCCGCTTATATGAATGGCGAAGTGGTAACCATCGACGGCGGAGAATGGTTGCAGGGAGCGGGTGAATTTAACATGCTTGAAGATATTCCGCAGGAAATGTGGGATGCTCTCGAAGCCATGATTAAAGCTAAAAAATCAAATTAATTTTTAGATTTTAATGTTTTCACTGTCATTCTGATCGGAACGAAGTGGAGTGAAGAATCTCTAAAAAAGAATATTTAGATTCTTCCTTCGTCAGAATGACAATTTGATTAAAAATATAAAATGGATTTAGTTTAAAATTTACAAAACCCTTTAAATAAAGCAAAAAGTAGATTCTCAATGGGGAATCTACTTTTTTTATTTGGGTGATTTTACGGTTGAAATTTAGGTGATTTACTGAGACATCTCATCACGCACGACTATAAATTTGCAGTATCAATTTTAATAACCTAAACAACCAAACATGGAAACATTAAAGTCGGTGTTGGAAGCGAACCACACCAAGAAAACAAAAAGTGAATTAATTGATTTGTTAACAGGACTGGAAAAATCTTTAAGTCCCGCAGTTTACGAAAAAGTTTCAGGTATTGAAACGTCAGAACTTTCTTCTCTTTCCAACAAAGAATTGGTAAGCATTATTGAAGACTTCAAGAAAAACTACGACGAGAAGTGGGAAAAATCTTTCGCAGCCGTTTCTTCAGAAATCATGAAAATGATGGCAGGAAGAATGGCGGCAGACGATCAGGTTTTCAAAACTTCAGGAGCCGAAAGTGCAGATTTTGCAGCAGAATTGGGAAGCATCGATTTTGCAACCATCATCGGAGGTCCTTTGGATGCGTGTGTAAAAGCACAGTCGAATGCATCAATCAGCACCGTAAATTTCATCAAAGAAGTAGGATTCGAACAGGATGGAAGTGACAGTAAACTTCGTATGGCGGAATTCAAATACAAAAAAATGGGGCCAAACCCAGATTTTGATCCGGCAGAACCTGAAAGTTCCACCAATCCTAAAGAAACAATGAACGATGTTGAAATTTCAGTTCCTTTCATTGCATTATTAAATGTTCCGAGCTTCAGAATTGAAACCTGCGAAGTGGATTTCAATGTAAAATTAAATTCCACCTATACAAAAGATGTAAGCGATGAATTCGGGATCACTGCGGGAGCTTCAGGAGGTTTCGGACCGGTGAAGTTTAAAGTGGATGTTTCTTACAAAAGAACTTCAGCCACAGGAATTAAAGTGGAAAAAGAATATTCTCTGGGCGTAAAAGTAAGAGCAACCAACGACGAAATGCCTGCAGGATTGGAAAAAGTTTTAGGATTACTTGCACAATAAAAACCCTTTACGAGAAATGATTAAATTATCAGATTACCTGGATTATCTCAACAACGAGATAATTCAGGCTCGTAAAAAAGCAGACGAAAATGCGGTAATGATCGCAAAAGAATATGCTAAACACGAGTATTTAAAGTTTTTTAAAGTTCCAAGATATTCGCTTCCGAGTGTAAAGATGGATATTCCCATCAAGATCACAGATATTGATGCAGATTCGAAGTACAATTTCAAGTACAGCGAAGATCAGCTTGTGGAAGATGTTAACAAAAAAATCCGCCTTGTCAATAAAGAGAAAAACCTCAACATGACGGAGATCAGCAAAAAACAGCTTCAGACCAAAGAATTTACCAGTCTTTTTAAAGCACTTGAAACCGGAGACCAGAAATTTGGTAAAAAACCTTCTGTTGAATTGCTTAAAGTTGATCTCAGACAGAATGTTAAAAGTTTAAATTCCGGAATTTTCCGCGTACAGGAAGGAAACGGCGAGGCAGAAGTGAACGAAATGAAAGAAATTTTCACGAGTGCTTTGCTGAACAGATTCAGCCTCGTGAATTCTAAAATCAATAACATCTACATCGATCCCAATACCAACTCTGCGGAAGATAAAGACAAGCTTTTCGTCAATCTTCATGTGGAAATGGAAGATGAAGGAATCAGAATCGTCTCTTTTAAAGACAAAGACGGCAAAGAAGTCGAACAGATAATTTTTGAGTAATGCAGGAACTCGTTCATCATACGATACAGAAAATTCAGGAACTGCTGGAACATTTTAATAAAGTTCAGGAGCTTTATCTGTCGAAGTCTTTCGATTTTGATGCGCAGTTTGAGGAATTTCTCTATGAATTTTTAGATTACCTGAAAACCAAAGGAAATACCACGTACGAATCCGAAGTTTTAAAAGTTATGAATATGATTTCCACTGTAAAAAGAGGATTTAATCCCGTTCAGATGGAAAAAATAGCTTCGGGAAAACGTGAGCTGACTTGGGGATTTTCATTCAGCGCAATGGAAAGTGTCCACAAATTTTTAATGGAAATGTACACCAAAGAGCAGAAAAAACTGGATGAAGCAGAAGAAATTTTATCAGGATTAATTGTTTCTCTCTATCAAAACGGAATACTAAACGACGAAATCGTGAAAAGTCTCGCCAATGTACCAAAAATTGAAGACTTCTGGAATTCTTTAATCAAACAAAACACTCAGATTGCCGGAATTAATAAAAAACTCAGATTACAGATGATCTCGGAAGACATTTACCTGCTTCTTGAAAAAGTTCTTTTAAAATTAAACTAATCTGTAATAATTTAAAATCTTTGTGTTTCTTAATTTAAGTGAAATCGAAGATTCGACGTAGTCAAACACCTTTGTGAGCCTTAAAAGCAATTAGTTGTAAAAAAAACTTAGTGCCCTTTGTATTAAAATTAAAAGGCGAATAATAGATTTAAAAACAAAACCCATGGAAAATGAAAGATACATTGTTGTTCTCGAAGATCAGCATAAAAATTCCCTCAAAAAAATTGAAAATGAATTTGATGTAAACATTACCTCATCAGAATTTCTTTCCGCAGAAAACCGAGCCTATGATGTTATTGATGAAGATAACGGAGTTCTCTACAAAAATCTGGGTGTTCTTGTGGTTGAAAATATGGATGAAGCACAGTTGAAAAGCGCTGTGAAAAACGATTCTAACCCGATCGTTTATTTTGAAAAAGAAAGAGATTTTTTTTCGGCGGATGAACTCTCCATCATCAGTGAACTGAAAAAGCAGTCCGCAGAGATTGCAGACAAAATCACCGAGCTGGAAAAATACATTATAAATAAACCGTTACCGCAGAAACCTTTAGTGGAAATGGAATGGGGGCTCAAAGCTTTGGGTCTCGGAAATTCATTATACACAGGAAAAGGTATTGATATCTGTATTCTGGATACAGGTCTCGAACTTTCTCATCCCGATTTTTTCGGAAGAAATATTGAAGGAAAATCCTTCATTGCCGGAGAAGACTGGAACCGCGATCCCAACGGTCACGGAACCCACTGTGCAGGAGTTGCAACAGGAAATATAAGACTGGACAACGGAAAACGGTACGGAATCGCAAAAGAGGCCAATTTAAAAATTGCAAAAGTGCTTTCCGATGCAGGAAAAGGAACCACAAGCAGCGTTATTGATGCCATAGACTGGGCGATTACAAAGAAATTCAGAATTCTGTCCCTTTCACTCGCTTCTCCGGTTCTGCTGAATGAAGCACCTTCCCCGCTTTTTGAAACCGTGGGTGCAAGAGCTTTGGAAAACAACTGCATCATTATTGCAGCAGCAGGAAACGACAGCAACAGACCGGCTGTTCCCAAACCTGTCTCAATGCCCGCAAACTCCATGTCCGTAATGGCAGTCGGAGCGATTGACGGACAAATGAAAGTGGCTAAATTTTCCAACGCGGGCTTAAATCCTTCAACCGGAGGAAACGTCAATATCTGCGCTCCCGGAGTCGATATCATCAGTTCTTATCCCAAAAATTCTAAGAATAAAAACGGCAATTATTACGCAATGAGCGGAACAAGCATGGCAACACCGCATGTTTCAGGTCTTATTGCCTTATATATGGAACAGTTTCCCGAAAAATCGGCAAAAGAAATCTGGGAACTCGTAGAAATGAAGGCAAAGCCCATCGAAGGTTTGAAATACAGAGACATCGGAAACGGACTTATACAGATATAATGATGAAAACATACTTAGCAGTTCTCAAAAAAAATACAGATATCAGACAGCTTGAAAAAGAACTGAAAAAAAACAATGTAAAATTGTCTGCCCACTATAAAACCATCGGAGTAGTAAAACTCGAAAGCGAAAAGCCGGTTTCAGATAAAGATTTTGAGCAGTATTTTCTTTCTATGGAAGAAGATAAAGAAATTTAACAAGATAAATGAAGACATCAGACTTTTCTGTCCGGAGAAGTCTTATTTTTGTTTACTTTGTTAAATTAAAAATAGTAATATGAACTTCAAAATTCCAACCCTTGTTTCTGCGCTTGCCGTGATGTTCTTTTCACAGTCTGCTTTGGCTCAGGAAGCCCCGAAATACAGCTACGTAGAAGCTTTCAAACCATTTTTCTATACACAGACAGGTACGCCTACAAGATCCGCAAGCGGACAGCCGGGACACGCCTACTGGCAAAATTCGGCAAGTTACAATCTCGATGTAAGCCTTAACGAAGCCAAAAACGAACTTTCGGGAACTGCGGAAATCACTTATACAAACAACAGTCCGGATAAATTAGGTTTTTTATGGCTGCAGCTCGACCAGAATTTATTTGCAAAAGATTCAAGAGGAAATGCAGTCGTACCGACTTCGGGAAGCCGAAACGGAGCGCACGGTGAGGAATTTGACGGCGGTTACAAAATAAAATCGGTAAAACTGGACGGAAAGGATGTGAAATATACGATTACTGATACCAGAATGCAGATCGATCTTCCAGCAGAACTGAAAGCGATGGGAGGCGTCGCAAAAATTAGGATTGAATATTCTTTCCTTTCTCCAAAATACGGTTCCGACAGAATGGGAATTCAAGATACGAAAAACGGAAAAATCTTTACGATAGCACAATGGTATCCGAGAATGTGTGTGTATGATGATGTCATGGGATGGAATACCCTGCCTTATCTTGGTGCTTCGGAATTTTATCTGGAATACGGAGATATTACGGCAAACATTACCGTTCCTGCCAATCATTATGTGGTGGCTTCAGGAGAATTGCTGAATTCAAAAGAGGTATATTCCAAAGAAGAAATCAGTAGATGGGATCAGGCAAAGAACAGTGATAAAACAGTGATGATCCGTTCCGAATCTGAATTAGGAAAAAATAATTCAACAGGAACAAAAACATGGAAATTTAAAATCAATCAGGCAAGAGATTTTGCATGGGCTTCGTCTCCTGCATTTATTCTGGATGCGGCAAAAATTAACCTTCCGAGCGGGAAAAAATCTTTGGCAATCTCCGCTTATCCTGTAGAAAGTGTAGGGAAAGAGGCATGGAGCAGATCTACAGAATATACAAAAGCGGCGATTGAGCATTACTCTGCAAAATGGTACGAATACACCTATCCGGCTGCAACCAACGTAGCAGGAAATGAAGGCGGAATGGAATATCCGGGAATTGTTTTCTGCCATATGGATTCCAAAGGCGGCGATCTTTGGGGTGTTACAGATCATGAATTCGGGCACAACTGGTTCCCGATGATTGTGGGTTCCAACGAAAGATTGTTTGCATGGATGGATGAAGGATTTAATACATTCATCAACGAACTTTCTACGGAAGCTTTCAACAAAGGTGAGTATTACGAAAAGAAAAATATTGCGCAGATGAGCGGATATATTATGAGTGACGGTTTTGAACCCATCATGGTAGGTCCGGATAATATGAAAGAAAACAGCATCGGAGCTTTGGCGTATTTCAAACCGGGAATGGGACTGCAAATCTTAAGAGAATCTATTTTAGGATCTGAAAAATTCGACAAGGCATTCAGAACCTATGTTGAAAGATGGGCTTTCAAACATCCTACACCTTGGGATTTTTTCCACACGATGGAAAATGTGTCGGGTGAAGAGCTGAACTGGTTCTGGAGAGGCTGGTTCATCAACAAATGGAAAATCGATCAGGGTATTAAAAATGTAAAATACGTTAACGGAGACTTTAAAAACGGAGCCCAGATCACGGTTGAAAATATCGGACAGTTACCAATGCCGACCAACGTTCAGGTTAAATTTAAAGACGGAACACAGCAGATGGTAAAACTGCCGATCGAGGTCTGGAAAAGAAATACAGAATGGACATTCAGAATCAATTCCACAAAAGAAATCGATCAGGTGAAACTGGATCCGAATTCAGAGATTCCGGATGTGGATTCTAAAAATAACACATGGAGTTCCGCTGATGCAAAACCGACGGAAAAAGTAAATCTTAAAGAATTTACGGGAACTTTCGGAAGTAAGGATCTTCCGATGAAAATTGTATTTACAGAGAAAAACAACCAGCTTTTTGCTCAGGCAACAGGACAGCAGGAATTTCCTCTGGAATATACCGGGAACAATACGTTCAGTCTGGAAATGGCGCAGATTTCTTTAACTTTCAGTCAGGATAAAAAATCATTTACCTTTAAGCAGAGCGGAAGAGAATTTAAATTTAATAAAGAATAATTTTAATCTTTTAAACCATTAAGTTCTAAATTAAGAAGTTAAGCTTTATCAAGAAAAATCATTTTTTTAAATCTTAAAAATTAAAAACTTAGATATTCTTAACTCCTTAACTCCATCTTAATGGTTCAATTTAAATAATATATGATTGTCCGTAATTTGCCATAATTGGAAAATCTTTGGGTTCTTCGCTGAGTGAATAGTGTATGCTGAGCTTGTCGAAGCACCTTTGCGAACTTAAAAACAGTTAGTATACAAAGAATCTTTGCGAGTCTTTGCGTTAAAAAAACAGTTTGATTAATAACGGATAATCAATAAATAATAAATCAAAACTTCGGAAAATACTCCGGAGTTTTTGTTTTTAAATTGAATTTAATATTAAAATTCCCAATTCTGAAGGCTGTTTTAAGGAGAAATCTTACTTTTGTTACTTTGTTAATTAAAATAGATGATTATGAATTACAGATTTTCAATCGTATTCCTGATGGTTTTTGCATTGGGATTTTCGCAGAATCTTAAGGTGATGAGTTTTAATATCAGACTGAATGTAGATTCGGATAAAGAAAATTCGTGGACGAACAGGAAACAGGATGTTGCAGATCTCCTTAAGTATTATCATCCCGATTATTTCGGCGTTCAGGAAGCATTGCCGGATCAGATGAAAGATATAAAAAACGGATTGAAAAACTATGATTATGTAGGAGTGGGAAGAGACGACGGAAAAGAAAAAGGTGAATTTTCGGCTATTTTTTATGATACAGAGAGATTGCAGGTTTTAAAATCGGATACCTTCTGGCTTTCGGAAACTCCTGAAAAACCATCAAAAGGGTGGGATGCCGCGTTGAACAGAATTTGTACGTATGCTGTTTTCAGAGATAAAAAATCTAAAAAAGAATTCATGGCACTGAATCTTCATTTCGATCACATCGGAAATATAGCAAGAGTGAAGTCTTCAGAATTAATTTTAAAGAAAATCAAAGAAATCAATCCTAAAAATCTGCCTGTAACTGTGAGCGGAGATTTTAATTTAACGGAAGATTCAGAACCGATAAAAATTATGTCGCAGAATATGCAGGACAGTTTTTATCATTCAGAAACAAAACATTACGGTCCGAAAGGAACTTTTACGGGTTTCAATGTAAATGAAATTCCGAAGGACAGGATTGATTATATTTTCGTGAAAGGATTTAAAATCAAATCTCACAGACACATCAACGACAGAAGAGAAAATCTGCTGTATCCTTCGGATCACTTTCCGGTTTTGGTGGATTTGATGTTTTAAAATGGCTTCAGTCAAATATTTAAGATAATAGATGATTTCTGCTTAATTGTAAGTTGTCAAAAAATAATACAAACGGTAATAATTATATTGCCGTTTTTTGTTACTTTTATGTTAAATAAAATACTTATTATAAAAAGATTTTAATGAAAAAGCTTGTTTTGGGTGTATTGTTTTTAGTTTCATGGCAATTTTCCGCGCAGGAATTGTATATGCCGAGAAATATTAAAAAAGCATACGAAAACGGAACCCGTGATCTCTCGGGCGCTCCGGGTAAAAATTACTGGCAGAATAAAGGGATTTATAATGTTGAGGTAAAGGTAGATGCCAATTCTAAGGTGGTTTCGGGAAAGGAAACCATCGTCTATACCAATAACAGCCCAAATGATCTGAATGATCTTGCCATAAGATTTGTTAATAATCTCCATAAACCACAGGCTCCGAGATCGGGCGTTGTTTCCAAAGATTTTCTTTCTTCGGGGTTGCATATTAAATCATTTGCTGTAAATGGTGAAAAATATAACGTAAACAGCGACGATTGGGGAACGGTTGAAAAAATAAAGCTGAATTCAGCCTTAAAATCAAAATCAAAAGCTGAAATCCGCATCGAATGGGAATATCCTTTATCTGTACAAAGCGGAAGAGAAGGACAGATAGATCCTGAAACATTTTATGTAGCTTATTCTTTCCCGAGAGTTTCTGTTTATGATGATTACAATGGATGGGATATGCTTCCGCACTCTGACAGACAGGAATTTTATAATGATTTCAACGATTACAGTTTTGCGATTACTGCGCCTAAAAATTACGTAGTATGGGCAACCGGAGATTTCCTGAATCCCGATGCCGTTCTTCAGTCTGAGTATTTAAAAAGGTATAAGTCTTCGTTAAAAAGCGACAAAGTCATTCACATTGCGACTGAGCAAGAAATGAAGTCCGGAAAAGTAACGAAGCAGAATAAATGGAATACGTGGAAATTTAAAGCCAGTCATATCACCGATTTCTGTTTTGCTTTAAGCAATCATTATGTTTGGGATGCAGCAAGTGTTCAGCTTAAAACGAAAAGAGCAAGTGTTCAGGCAGGTTACAAAGCAGATGCAAAAGATTTTGAGCATTATGTGGAATGGATGCAGTATAATCTCGACTGGTTTTCTAAAAACTGGCCCGGAGTGGAATATCCTTACAATGCAATGACCGCAATTCAGGGGTTTGCAGACATGGAATATCCGATGATGATTAACGATACCAGTATTCCGGATGATTTTCAGGATGCGAGATTAACGGCAGATCACGAAATTGCACATACCTATTTTCCTTTTTACATGGGCATCAACGAAACCCGTTATGCTTTTATGGATGAAGGATGGGCGACAACGCTGGAATATTTAATCGGAATTGATGAAAACGGTGAAGCAAAAGCAAAAGAATTTTATAAAAATTTCAGGGTAAAAAGATGGATCAATGATCCTTCTGCGGAACAGGATCAGCCAATTATTACGATGAGTACTCAGGTAAGCGGAGCAGGGTATGGAAACAATTCTTATGTAAAGGCATCCCTTTCTTATCTGGCTTTAAAAAATTATCTGGGAGATGATCTGTTTAAAAAAGCATTGCATCATTATATGAACAACTGGAACGGAAAACATCCGATTCCGTGGGATTATTTTAATTCTATGAATACAGGTTCGGGAAAAAATCTGAACTGGTTCTTTAATAACTGGTTTTACACCAATAATTATATCGACCTGAAAGTGTCTTCAGCATCTCAGATGAATGATCTTCTGACCGTAAATGTGGATAATGTAGGTGGTTTTGCGATTCCTTTTGATGCGGAAATCGGCTATGAAGACGGAACTGTGGAGAAGCTTCATTTTTCGCCATCGGTCTGGGAAAAAGATCAGAAAAAAACAATGCTTACGGTTCCGATTACCAAAAAAGTAAAATCGGTAAATCTTGATGGTGGTATCTTTATGGATTATACACCGAAAGACAACACTAAAACATTATAAACAAATTCCGGCTGTTTCAGAGAAACAGCCGGAATCATTTGTATTAAAATTAACAATAAAGATTAGTATAGTCTTAACCCTGATCTTGCTCCGGAAGAAGCTACAACAGACTGCATTCTTGTTTTTTGTCCTGCCGAGAACATAAACATGGCTGCATCATCCACATAATCCATATAGTTCATGAACATTACAGATCTCTGTACGCCGCTGCAGGTATTGTAAAGAGGGTAGCTTGGTTTTCCTACATTGGATGTTGTTTGCGTAGGTGTATCGCTTACAAGGTCATTTCCGCAGTTCGCATCTCCCCAGATGTGTCTTAGGTTCAGGTAGTGTCCTACTTCGTGGGTGGCTGTTCTTCCCAGATTGAAAGGAGAAGAAGCACCGGTTTTGCCAAAATAAGGAGACGCAATTACCACACCGTCGTTCCATAATCCTGAAGATTCCGGAAAAGTTGCATAGCCAAGAATCTGTCCCATATTTCCTACCGTCCAGATATTTAGATAATTAGAAGGGCTTGTTGCATCAATTCCTCCGGTAGATGCTTTCTTCATCGCATCATTGGTACTCCAGCTTGTTTTGGTAGTAGATTTTCTCACCACATTTGCCAGTCTGAATCTTACTTTCACATCCCCCGCTTTTACCCCCTGAAATTCGGAAGGAATTTTTGAGACATCGGTATTCGTTCCTGCATAATCTGCATTAAGAACTGCAATTTGTTCTGCGATACGAGCGTCAGAAACATTTTCAGCAGTTGTTCTGTATAAGACATTTACCACTACCGGAATTTCAACAGTACCATCGGATAATACTTTCCCCAGCTTCATGTCATTTTCAAATCTTTCGGTTTTAGCTTCAATTTCAGAATATTTCTGTCTCAGCTCCGAACTGTTTTTCAATGCCACTTTTCGGATTTCTTCAGAAGCACAGCCTCTTTGCAGTGCGGTTCCGGAAATTGCAGGCGTGTTTTCAGATTCTTCGGTCTGGTTAGAAACGTTGTCGCTGTTACAAGCAGAAAGGAAACTCAGCATAAGAGCTCCGAACATTAGTTTTTTCATAAAAATACAATATTTTGTTTCGGAGATAAAATTAT
>NZ_JAULSJ010000039.1:0-37052 GCF_030518295.1 Chryseobacterium urinae
TCTGTCACAAAATATTTCTTCTGTCCCTTAGCTTTTTGGTTATCTATGTAAACGTAAATTTTTGATATGCAAACATACGAGGCACAAAAGATAATGGTAAAGCGAATTTCCAGAATAATCAAAGCAATCAAAAGAATAAAAATCAAAGATTTTTAAAAACTATTGCGAACTTTTTCATTTATAATGATCAACTTTAAAATAAAAGTTTAGTCATCTTTTATACCTTTTGCGGTTAAATAAAAAGTTTAAACAGAATCAACTTAGGATGAAATTCTTTATACGTAACAGGAGACATTAGTTTAAAAATCTTTGACTTTTTATTTTGAAGTTGTTTGAAGTAAGAGAGTTTGCTCCTTTAGGAGCAGAATCTGTGTAGAAATAAGAATAAATCTGCAAATCAATCCGTAGGATTGATATCTATAAATATGATAAATTTTTTAAAGATAGCGTTCCTACGGAACGCAAAATACATTGTGAATATGTTGTCTACACAGATAAAACTCCATAGAGTTTTCTACCGTTTTACTTTAAACAACTTTTTTTGTTTGCTTTTGCCAAACTAAAAATAGGCTAAAAAAAAATCAAATTCGTGGAATTTGTGAAAACCATTGGTGTTATTCGTGTTTAAAAGATCAACGATGAGTTTAAATTTTATTGGAAAAACGCTAAGGCGCAAGATTTAGATAAGAATTTTTCAGTCTTAAGATGCAAGGATAAAATCAAATATTTTATTTTATAATTCTGATAATCAATTTTATCAGAGATAAAATCCTTGCGCCTTAAAAATTTGAGACTAGTAAAAATCCTGCGTCTTTGCGAAAACCAACCTGAGTTCTATTAATTCTTGTAAAAATTAGTGCTATTTGTGTTTAAACTTAAGTAAATAAGCCAGTCCCAATCCCACAAAAACCATCGCCGCACTGAAAGGAAAAATATAGCTTATCCCGTAAAGATCGGCAATTCCGCCAATCAGCGGTCCTGCAACACCCAGAGAAAGATCAATAAACAGACCATATCCCGCCAAAGCGGAACCCTGATTGGATGAAGGTACGCTTTTAATCGCAACCACACCCAAAGCCGGAAAAATTAATGAAAACCCAAGTCCCGTAACGCCGGCTCCTACAAGAGCCATTTGTGAATTCGTGGCAAATGAAATAATTAAAAGCCCGATAGTTTCTACCAAAAGACAGACAATGGCGACTTTAATTCCTCCGTGGTTATTGATTACATTATTGAAAACGAGTCGTCCTGCAACAAACAGTACCCCGAAAACACTCAGACATAAAGCGCCGTTATTCCAGTGAAAGTAATTGTAATACAAGGTGATAAAAGTAGAAATACTCGCAAAGCCAAGTCCTCCTAAAGCCAGACAAACGCCGAAAGGAGCCACTTTTCCCAAAACTTTCCAGAAAGACTGTGATTCCTTTATATTTGTATTGGTTTTATTATCTTTCGTTTTTGCAAAAAGAAACCCTAAAATTCCGAGAATAATCGAAAAAATTCCGATTCCGTATAAGCTGAATTCATGCTCAATCTTTACACCCAGAGAAGCTCCGATTGCCAATGCGCCGTAACAGGCAACTCCGTTGTAGGAAATAATTTTTGCCGTATGTTTTTCTCCGACTGCCATAATTGCCCAGTTAATCGGACTTGCACCGATCATTCCTTCCGCACAGCCTGTAAGAAGACGCGTGATGACCAAAAATGTTAAACTTAACCAAGGAGAAAATTTAAAATAATAAGCTATGATCAGGAAAATTCCGGTCAGCGAAAAACTGATCATGCTGAATAAAACGGCTGGTTTCGGGCCTTTTCCATCAATGATTTTTCCGGAATAAGCTCTCAGGAAAAATGTAGAAACATATTGCAGACTGATGACCAAACCTGCAATTACCAGACTGAATCCAAGACTTTTATTAATGAAAATAGGAAGTACCGAAAGCGATAATCCGATAACGAAATACCCTATAAAGGTAAAACTTACATAACTGATTAAAGACAGATTAACATTCTCCGACTTTTTTACCAAACCCTGCATGTGAAAATATTAAGCTGCAAAGTTACTTCATTAAAACAGTCTGACAGAGAAATTTAACTTAAAATCTGTTTAACCTTTTTTATTTAACCGCAAAAGTTATAAAAGATAAGCTGAAATTTTATTCAAATTCAATAACGAAAAATGAAAAAGACGACAACAGTTTTAAAAATCTTCGATTTTTATTCTTTTGAGAACTTTGATTATTGCGGAATAATGGTCTTTTGCAACTTTTGCGGTTAATTTTTGAAATTAGTTTAAACATTTTAAAAAACATAAATGTAACAATGTATTTTAAGGTTAAACTTCTCTGCAATTCTCTTTTCTCATAATTTGAATTATCTTTGTTTCTCAATAAATTCTTAGATTCTATGGAAAAAAGTAAATATCCGAATTTCAAGTTTACATGGATTGGCGGTCTTGTTTTACTGGCAGGATTGTTTTTCGGAACAATGGTGGTTTCGTCTTTTAATGTTTTCTGGATGTTTACTTTCAAAGAAAATCTACAGTACAGAGACTGGTTTTTTATGATTACCAATGCCGCAGGATTTCTTACGGCGATTGCTTTTTTTGATTTTTTCATCGTGAGAAGAACAACAGGAATGAAGCTGAATTTCAATTTTTCTCCCACTAATTTTTCTACCTATCTCCTGATTTTTCCAATGATGATCGGGATGATGTTTATTGCAGAATTTATTACCGCCCAGATTCCTACAACGGGACCTTTTTTCGGGAAATATTACGATTTTTTTACCCAGATGATGGAAAAACTTATCGATGATCCGGTTGTGATGATCATTACTGCCGTTATCTGTGCTCCTATTTTTGAAGAAATTATTTTCAGGGGAATTATCCAGAAAGGATTGATGAATAAAGGCGTTGAACCAAGAATGGCAATTGTTTTTGCTTCCGTAATCTTTGGTGCGGTTCACGGAAATCCGTGGCAGTTTGTGGGAGCGGTTCTGTTAGGATGCGTTTTGGGATTGGTCTATTACAAAACAAAATCTCTGCTTTTACCGATGCTTTTGCATGGTTTTAATAATTTATGTTCCACCTTATTAATCACTTATGTAAAAACGGAAAGCTTCGCAGATGCTTTTAAAGTTTCGGAATGGATCATACTGACGATAGGAATTGCACTTTTCTCCTTGTTTTATTTTCTTTTCATGAAAAAATACAAAGTGCATTATTCTGAAATTTAAATCTAAACACGAATGACACTAAATTTTTAAACACTAATTTCACTAATATCATTAGTGTTATTCATGATGATGATTTGAGGTTTAAACAAAATAGAAATTAAATAAATGAAATTGAATATGGAATTACTGGTAGCAACGCACAACATACATAAGAAAGAAGAAATTCAGCAGATTTTAGGCGATGAATTTGTCGTTAAAAGTCTTGCAGATTACGATCTTCATGACGAAATCGTAGAAGACGGAGATTCTTTCAATGCCAATGCGTTAATTAAGGCGAAATACTGCTTCGAAAAAACAGGAATTCCAAGTTTGGGTGACGACAGCGGACTGGTTGTAGAATCTCTGGACGGAAGACCGGGAATTTTTTCCGCGCGTTATGCAGGAAATCATGATTTTGCTAAAAATATCGAAAAAGTTTTGGGCGAAATGGAAGGTATTGAAAACAGAAAAGCGTATTTCATTACTGTTTTATGCTACTATGACGAAAACGGAGCCAAATATTTCGACGGAAGGGTTCACGGAAATTTACTGAAGGAAAATAAAGGTTTCAAAGGGTTCGGCTACGATCCGATCTTCGTTCCGGAAGGTTACGACATGACTTTTGCAGAGATGGAACCACAGGATAAAAACAAAATCAGCCACAGAAAACAGGCTTTGGATCTATTTTTGGATTTCCTGAAAGGGAAAGAATAGTTTCAGGTTGAAGTTGAGGTTAAGAGGTATGATGAAAACAGAAATCGGAATTTAACCTGAGTTTGTGATAAGAAATAGATTTAAATAATTGATTTACAGTGTTTTATTGATTTGTCGCAAAGAAAAACAAAAGATTTTTCTACTTATTGAAAGTTGGTAGGCCAAACAAAGGCACTTCGTTTATTTAAAAAAGACAAAAAATGGTATTACTTTTATAAGTTTTACGCCTTTGTATATCTTAAAAGCTGAATTCCTGATAATTGAATCTATTTGTTTAACCTTGTGGTTAAGAAGACTTATCCCGAACTCAGGTGAATTTAGATATTTAAATTGGTTTCAATATGTAATTTTAATTTCAGCCTAAATCTTAGTCTTAACCTAAATCCGTACATTTGTCACCTTAATAAACCATCGATTTGAGTACTTATTTAACGATATTAGGCTTTAATTCAGCAATTCCTACGGTGAATTCTTCTCCTACCGCACAGTTTCTGGAGATGGAAGAACGGTCTTTCCTCATCGATTGCGGGGAAGGAACGCAGGTACAGTTAAGAAAAGCCAAAGCGAAATTTTCGAAGATCAATCATATATTTATTTCTCATCTTCACGGAGATCACTGTTTTGGTTTACCGGGGCTTATTGCTTCCTTCAGGCTTTTGGGAAGAGAAACTCCGCTTCACGTTTACGGTCCGAAAGGAATTAAGAAAATGCTGGAAACTATTTTCACGATTACAGAGACGCACCGTGGTTTTGAAGTGGTCTATCATGAACTGGATAAAGATTATTCAGAAAAAATTTACGAAGACAACAGGGTAGAAGTGTACACCATTCCTCTGGATCACAGGATATACTGCAACGGTTATCTGTTTAAAGAAAAACCGAAAGACAGGCATCTGAACATGAAGGAAATCGCGAAATACAGCGAAATAGAAACCTGTGATTATCACAATATAAAAGCCGGAAAAGATTTTGTTTTAAGCGATGGATATGTTCTTAAAAATGAAATTCTTACCGTAGAACCTGCACCTTCTGTATCTTACGCCTTTTGCAGCGATACAAGATATCTGGAAAGTGTAATCCCGATTATTAAAAATGTAACTGTGCTTTATCATGAATCTACATTTCTTCACGATTTGAAGGAAATGGCAGATTATACAGGGCATACAACTGCTCTGGAAGCCGCAACAGTTGCGAGAAAAGCAGAAGTCGGAAAACTGATCTTAGGACATTTTTCCAACCGTTATGGAGATCTTACCGTATTTACCGATGAAGCAAGAACTGTTTTTCCCAATACTTTCTTACCGAAAGCACTGGAACCTGTAAAAATTTAAAATTAATGTTGAAGTTTGAAGAACTGAAAATCTTCTTAGATGAAAAGGCAGACCAATACAATGATCCTGAATTTATAGAAAATGATCCGATCCAGATCCCGCATCGTTTTTCTCTGAAGCAGGATATTGAAATTGCAGGATTTCTGGCGGCGACAATTTCGTGGGGAAACAGAAAAGCGATCATTAAATCGGCGGAAAAAATGCTCGATATTATGGGAAATTCACCCTATGATTTTGTTTTGAATCATTCGGAGAAAGATTTGAAACTGCTGGAGGGCAAAAGTGTCCACAGAACGTTTAACGGAGAAGATTTTGCTTATTTTATTAAGCAGTTTAACAGAATTTATACGGAGAATGAAAGTCTGGAAGATTTATTCAGGGTAAATGATTCTGAGATTAATTTTTCTCATGCGATTGAACGTTTCAGAACACCGTTTCTGGGAACGGAAAAGCACAGAACACACAAACATGTAAGTTCGCCGTATAAAAATTCTTCCACCAAAAGAATTATCATGTTTCTGCGCTGGATGGTGCGTAACGACAGGCGTGGTGTAGATTTTGGTCTTTGGGAAAACACAGATCCGAAATATCTTTCGATTCCTTTGGATGTACATACCGGAAATATTTCAAGGAAACTGGGGCTGATTACCAGAACGCAGAACGACTGGAAAACCGTGGAAGAATTAGATCTTATCATCCGTACATTTGATGAGAAAGATCCTGCAAAATACGATTTTGCACTGTTTGGATTAGGAGTTACCAAGGAATTAATTTAAAATTGAAACGCAATGAAAAAGAACGAAGAAAAAATTGAAGTATTAGAAAGAATTGCCAACGGAATTACATGGTGGATCGGTTCTATTCCGTCGCTCATTGCGCATACCCTGTTTTTTTTGATTTCTTTTCTTCTGCCGGTTCTTCATATTGTAGAATTTGATAAAATGCTTCTGATTCTTACTACAGTGGTTTCTTTAGAGGCAATTTATCTTGCCATTTTCATCCAGATGTCGGTGAATAAAAGTCATGAAAAGATTGAAGACATTCAGGAAGATATCGAGGAGATCAGTGAAGATATTGAAGATATTCAGGAAGATATAGAAGAAATCAGCGAAGACATTGAGGAAATCAGCGAGGATATCGAAGAAATTAATGAAGATATTGAGGATATTCAGGAAGATATTGAAGAAATTAATGAGGAAGAAGATGAAGAAGACCATAATGAGCGCGCCAAAAATGTAATGCTGAAAAGCAATGTAAGTTCCAACAAAAATGAAATTAAAGCACTGAAAGATAAGATCTCAGAATTGCAAAATATGATTGACGAACTGAAAAAAGATTAGTTAATCAACAGATAAAATTGTTGAAATAGTAAAATTCCACACAAAAAGACTGATAATTTTATCAGTCTTTTTTATTAATTCAGATAGAATATCTGTTATTTCTATAATTTTAAAATATTTTAGGTTATTTGTAGTATAACGCTTGTTTTTTGTTCTGATTTTAAGTAATAATTTAGTATTTTTGAACAAACAACAACAAAATGTTAAATTATAGATTAAAAAACTACTATTTCCTTTTAGTGTTGCTTCTGGTTTCGGGTTCCGTTTTTGCCCAAAAAGCATCAAGAAAACCAATCAAAGAAAAGCATACTAATTCGAGTTTAAAGTCGGGTGCATTTATAGATGTTAATGTCGCTTCCTATACGCCATCATCTTATAATATAGAACAGCTTGTTAAAAATATCCTTATTACAGGCGGTTCAAGTTGTGCTGTTGCCAATGTTACCAACGTCACTGTTTCTCCCAATCAGCCCGCAACAGACACCGAAAGAGCTTGGGGATATTTTCATAAAGGAACTACTGCCTTTCCGTTTACGGATGGTGTTGTATTGGTAACTGGAAAAGCCCGAAGAGCAGGAAATGTTTTGGAAACAGGATTAGGTGACACTGTTCCCGGATCCACCGTTAGTGATCCGGATCTTGTTACGGCAATTAATCCTCTGGCTCCGTTAAAAGATGCCGTTTTTATTGAATTCGACTTCGTTCCCAACAATACTCAGGTAAAATTCAATTATATTTTTGCTTCAGAAGAATATACCTCAGATTTCCCTTGTGGAGTTTATTCCGATGGTTTTGCTTTATTACTGAAAAAAGTAGGGGATCCTACTTATACCAATATGGCAATTTTACCGGGAACAGCGGGACCTGTAAGCGTTACCAATATTGTTCCTTCCGGTAATGGGTTCTCATGCGGACCTATCAATGAAGCGTATTTTGGAGGAATGAACACAGCAAATATTGAAACGAATTTTAATGGAAGAACAATTCCTTTAACGGCAACTGCAACGGTAATTCCGGGACAGACCTATCATTTTAAAATGGTTTTGGCAGATGCTTCCGACAGTGGTTTTGATTCTGCCGTTTTTCTTCAGGGAGGATCTTTTGATATCGGAATGACCATTGTAGACGGCAGCGGAAATCCTTTAACGACGGTGAATATGTGTGATAATACGCCGCAAACTCTTACTGCACAAATTGCTGCTGTTCCGGGAATGACTTTCCAATGGTACAAAGACGGTGTTGCAATTGCAGGGGCAACCAATGCGACCTATATCGCTACATCACCCGGTGTGTATGAGGTAAGAACATTTGTGGGCGGAACCAACTGCCAGACAGCTACCGTTACCATTGTAGGCGGAACAACGCCACCTGCACAGAATGCTACTTTAAAACTCTGTACAACACCATCTTTGGCAACATTTAATTTAAATGATGCAACGCCGCAGATTACAACTTCCACTACGGCTATTGTTCGTTATTATGTGAATCAGGCAGATGCAGTTGCTCAGAATAACAATTATCTTACTGCTGCACAAATGGCAAGTTATAACGGAACAGACGGACAGGTTTTGTATGTCGTGGTTTCCAACGGAGCTTTCTGTAGCAAAACGGTAACTTTAACTTTAAGAAAAGAAGCAACGCCTGTTGCACAGCTTACGGCAACAAAAGTAAGAATCTGCTTAGGCGAATCTACAACTTTAACAGCTTCTAACGGAGCAACCTATCAATGGACTAATTTATCGGGAACCGGAGCTACACAAACGGTTTCTCCAACCCAGACTACAACATATTCTGTTTACGCGATCGGAACACAGGGATGTAAATCTTTACAGCCTGCATCCGTTACTATAGAAGTTGTTCCGGCTATTAAATCAACACTTTCCGGTGGAATGATCTGTCAGGGCGATGTTATTAATTTAGACGCAGGAGCAGGCCCGAACTATACATATCTGTGGAGTAATGGAGCAACATCTCAGACGATTTCTGTAGGAACTCCGGGAACATACAGTGTAACCATTACTAATGGAGTGTGTTCAAAGGTCTTTACAACACAGGTTATTCAGGCGGTTATTCCGGAAGTTATTAATGTTAACTATAATGAAAACGGAACCATGATTATTACGGCAAGTAATCCAAGCAATGGTGTTTTGGAATATTCTGTTGATAATGGTTTAACATGGCAAAATTCCAATACATTTACCAATGTGCCTAGAAATACGGTGGTCTCCATCAGAGTAAGAGTGAAGAATACAAGCTGTGTAGGCTTCCTTGAATATTTTACATTCGTGATGCAGAACGTTATTACGCCAAACGGAGATAACATTAATGATATCATTGATTTCCGAATCGTGAATAAAAACAAAGACTTTAAAGCCTCTATTTTCGACCGTTACGGAAGAGAGGTTTACAGAGAAAGCAGTTTACAGCCTTATTGGGACGGATATTTCCAAGGTAAACGACTGAACACTTCATCCTACTGGTATCAGGTAAGTTTTGAAGATCCTGCAAGTAAAAAGCCTGTCGTAAAAACAGGATGGATTTTATTGAAAAATTTTGAATAATTTAATCACAATAGAAAAGACCAACAATTTGTTGGTCTTTTTTTCGTTTCAGAGATAATTGAAATTACTTTTTTTACAGGATATTTAATTATATAAGTGATAATGTAATTAGTACCGAATTGAAATTCAATTGAAAAAAATAGTATTTTTGTTTAAAATAATATAAAATGTTAAATAGGAGGACAAAAAATTTATTTTTGGCTTTGCTTTTGGTTTTTGTAGGGAATTTCGTTAATGCACAGAAAGACAGAGACGGAAAAGGAGTTGTGAGCAGACAAACCCCTGAAAACATGAAAGCCGGAGCTTTTATAGATGTAAATACAGCCGCTTATCCGGAATCTTCATACAGTATCACACAATTGGTAAAAGATGTCCTCATTAGTGGAGGATCTGCATGTTCTGCTGCGAATGTAACGAATGTGTCTGTTTCTCCAAATTTAGCAGTGACAGACCAAAACAGAAGCTGGGGATATTTTAATAAAGCGACCACCAATTTCCCTTTTGCCAAAGGAATTGTTCTTACAACAGGATATGCGAGAAAAGCTGGAAATGATCTTCAGGGAACTTTAAGTGACGGTTTAGGTTCAGGTGGAGATGCAGATTTGGCGGCGGCTCTTGGAGTTCCTAACAATCAGCTTAACGATGCGACTTACATCGAATTCGATTTTGTTCCGGCTTCTACTAAAGTTACTTTCAGATATTTATTCGCTTCAAAAGAATATCAGACAAACTTCCCATGTACCATTAGCGATGGTTTTGCGCTTTTATTAAGAAAAGTAGGGGATCCTTATACCAATCTTGCTGTTTTACCGGGAGGAGCAGGTCCTGTAAGTGTAACGAATATTCACCCTTCCACACAATATCAGACAGGTGCTCCATTAGCTTGTGGAGCAGCCAATGTAGCCTATTTTGGAGGGTATAATATTCCTCAGATCGAAACGAACTTTAACGGACGTACTGTTCCGTTAACGGCAACAGCGACAGTAATTCCGGGTCAGACTTATCATTTCAAAATGGTTTTGGCAGATTATCAGGATGCTAATTTCGATTCTGCGGTATTTCTTGAAGCAGGATCTTTCGATATTGGTGTGCAGTTATTAGATCCGGCGGGAGTTACGCTTCCTTCATCAGTTAATGTTTGTGATAACGCTCCGCAGACATTTACGGCATCAGTTCAGGGAGGCGGAGCTACATATCAATGGTATTTAGGAACAAATCCTATTCCGGGAGCAACCAATGCATCTTACACAGCTACACAGCCGGGAGTATATTCAGTTCAGGTGTTTTTGCCGGGTAATACTTGTCCGGGAACAGCTTCCATCACTGTGGTGGGAGGAACTTCACCTACAGTTCAGAATGCGTCTCTCATTTCGTGTTACACGCAGGGAAATGCCACATTTAATTTAACATCGGCACAATCTTCAATCAGTACAACACCGGGAGCTACATTTACTTATTATGTGAATCAGGCAGATGCGGTTGCAGGAAACGGAAATACAATAGCAATACCAACTGCGTTTTCAAGTCCGGGACAGACAGTTTATGTTTCGGTTAAAAACGGATTTTGTTCCAAAGTTGCGGAATTGCAATTGATAAAAGCACCTCAGATTACGGCAACGATTGCTACACCGGGAGTTTTAACATGTACGAATTCACAGGTTACATTAAATGCTTCAAGTTCAGTATATCCCACAGGTTCTACATTTAGCTGGACAACTACCAACGGAAATATTGTTTCAGGAGCGAATACCTTAAATCCTGTTGTAAATACCGCGGGAACGTATACTTTAACCATATCTAATATATACCAGCCGGGAAATGTTAGCTGTACCGGAACAGCGAATGTAACCGTTACAGGAGACAGCGCGCCGCCAACTACAGGATTAACAGCTTCAAAAGTTTTAATCTGTTCAGGAGAATCGGTGACTTTAACAGCTTCCGGTGGAGCTACATACAATTGGGTAGGACTTCCGGGAAATGGAGCAACACAAACTGTTTCTCCTACAACTACCACAACTTATACAGTAACTGCGGTAGGAGCGAACGGGTGCGTTTCTGCTACTCCTGCAACGATTACGATACAGGTGACTCAGCCTATTACCGTTCAGAATGCAACTTTATTAAAATGTTATCAGAACGGAGGAATTAATTATAATTTAACGGAAGCACAGCCTCAGATCACAACAGCAACAGGGATTACTTTTGCTTATTATCTGAATGCTGCGGACGCCAATGCCGGAAATACGAATACCATTGCAAATCCTGCGTCCTTTAACAGTGCAGGAGGACAGACGATATATGTTCTGGTAACGAACGGAGGATGTAAGAATGTAGTAACCTTACAGCTTTTATCTACGCCTCAAACCACTTTAAACATTAATCCGCCACAGCAGATTACCTGTACCACTCCTCAGGTTACATTGAATGCTTCATCTTCTGTAATTCCTGCAGGATCTACCATTACATGGACAGCAACCGGTGGTGGAAATATTGTTTCGGGAGCCAATACATTAACTCCTGTGGTAAACGCGGGTGGAGTATACACTTTAACGGTAACCAATATCAACCAGCCCGGAAATTTAAACTGTACGTATACTTCAAACGTTACGGTAACACAAAATACAACCGCTCCGACAGCGAATGTAACTTCTACGGCATTACAGATATGTTCAGGAGAATCTGTTACTTTAACGGCTTCCGGTGGTGCAGCCTATAACTGGACAGGGCTTACAGGAAATGGAAATACACAGGTAGTTTCGCCTACTTCTACAACTACATACACTGTTTTTGCTTTAGGAGCAAATGGATGTGTTTCAGCGACTCCTGCTACCATTACAATAATCGTGGCTCCTCCTGTAGCAGTTTTAACTGCTTCCCAAATGAAAATATGCGCGGGTGAATCTGTAACTTTAACAGCAACCGGTGGCGTTACTTACGAATGGGTAGGTTTACCGGGTAACGGAAATACACAGATTGTATCTCCAACAGCTACAACTACCTATTCTGTCTTTGCTTTAGGCGGAAACGGATGTAAAGTGGCTAATCCTACTTCAATTACCATTCAGGTTGTCCCTGCAATTGTTTCTACTCTGAAAGATGTTAATGTTTGTGCGGGAGATTCAGGAATTTTAGATGCAGGCTCAGGAACAAATTATACATATGTATGGAATACCGGAGCAACAACACAAACCATCTCTGTAAGTACACCGGGAACTTATACGGTAACGATAAGTAATGGGGTTTGTTCTAAAGTGTTTTCTGCACAGCTTATCAATCCTACATTGCCGCAGTTTACAAATATTTCCTACGAGAACCATATTTTAACACTGTCTACGACAAATCCGACAGGCGGAACTCTGGAATATTCTGCTGATAATGGTTTTAGCTGGCAGACGTCCAATGTATTTACTAATATTTTGGATAATACGAATTATAATCTTCAGGTAAGGGTGAAAGATGCGAAATGCAGCACTTCAATATCTTTCTTTACTTTCGTTGTTATCAATGCCATTACTCCAAATTCTGACGGTAAAAACGATATTGTAGATTTTACGGGAATCAGCAGTTATAACAATTTTGCAGCCTCTATTTTCGACAGATACGGACAGGAAGTATTTAAAGCATCCAAAAACCAGACCTTCTGGAACGGAATGTTGAGAGGAAGTTTAGTTCTTCCGACCGCTACTTACTGGTACAGAGTACAATGGGAAAATCCCGCCAGTAAAAAACTCGAGCAGAGAAGCGGATGGATTTTACTGAAAAACAGAAATTAAAAGATATTAAAATTGAAAACCTTTCTTATGAAAGGTTTTTTTGCTTTTTTAGCATAAAAATGCCAAATAAATGTGTGGTATATTCAAAAAAAAATTAAATTTGTTAAAACAAAAATATTATGAAGAGATATCTACTATTGTTTTCTTTATTCGCGGTCTCCTCATCGAGTCTCTTTTATTCACAAAAAAATACAAACAGAAAGCCTCAGCAAGAAAAGGCTTCCTCTCTTACAATGAAAGCCGGTGCTTTTATTGATGTGAATACTCCTACATATCCTGCATCAGCTTATACCCCTTTGCAGCTGGTAAAAGATGTGTTGATTTCATCAGGAACCAATTCCTGTGTTACACCTAACGTTTCCAACGTGCAGGTGAGCCCGAACCTTCCGGCAACAAATGCAAACAGATCTTGGGGATATTTCAACAGAGGAACAACCAGCTTTCCTTTCAAGGATGGTATTGTTCTTTCTACAGGATATGCTCAAAAAGCCGGAAACAGCTATATTAGCTCTACTTTAGGAGATGATTTGCCAACGGGTAGTGATCCGGATCTTGTTGCGGCAACGAATCCTTCTGCAACACTTAATGATGCCGTTATTCTGGAGTTTGATTTCGTGCCTACTTCCAGTCAGGTAAAATTTAATTACCTTTTTGCTTCTGAAGAATATACAGGAACTTTCCCTTGTAGCTTCTCAGATGCATTTGCTTTATTATTAAAACCTGTAGCCGGCGGGCCTTATGTTAACATGGCTGTATTACCGGCTCCGGGAACAGGACCGGTGAGTGTAACCAATATTCACCCGCAAAACAGTTTTGCGGGAACCAATATGGGGTGCGGTGCGCCAAACGTTGCCTTTTTTGGAGGGTACAATACGGCTAATATAGAAACCAACTTTAACGGAAGAACTGTTCCTTTACAGGCAACCGCTACAGTAGTTCCAGGACAGGCATACCACTTTAAAATGGTTTTGGCAGATGCTATAGACAGCAGCTATGATTCTGCAGTATTTTTAGATGGTGGATCTTTCAATATTGGAGTAGAATTATTAGATCCTTCCGGAGCAACATTGCCGGAGCAAATTAATGTATGCGACAATGTTCCTCAGGTGATCACAGCATCTGTTAGTGATCCGAATATGACGTATCAGTGGTTCTTCAACGGAGTTGCCATTGCTGGAGCTACCTCTCCTACGATTACAGCAACACAACCCGGTAATTACGAAATTCAGGTTTCATTCCCTGGAAGTCCTTGTCCGGGTAAAGCCAATATCAAAATAAACGGAGGAACAACACCAGCCGCAGTAGATGCAACATTACTGCTCTGTACAACTCCGGATGTCACCTGGTTTGATCTTACCAATTCAATGGCGTCAATCAGTACAACGCCGGGTGCAGTATTCTATTTTTATGTAAATCAGGCAGATGCAATTGCCCAGAACAATAATTACATTCAGGATATTCTTCACTACAATGGTAATGATGGACAGATTCTTTATGTTGTGGTATCGAATGGAGGTTTCTGTAGTAAAATGGTAAAATTAACATTATCAAAAGAAGCGACTCCTGTTGCAAGTGTTGTGGCATCGAAAATTAAAGTCTGTCCGGGAACTGTAGTAGATCTTACGGCAACCGGCGGAGTAACTTATCAGTGGGCAAACTTCTCAGGAACAGGTAATACTCAAAGTGCAACAGTATACAATACAACAACATTCTCTGTATACGCATTGGGAACAAAAGGATGTAAATCTTTACAGCCTGCAAAAATCACCGTTGAGGTAGTTCCGGAAATCACTTCGACATTAATGGATGTAGAAATGTGTCAGGGAGACAGAGTAACTTTAGACGCAGGAGCAGGACCGAATTACACTTATCTGTGGAGTACAGGTGCGGTGACCAGAACAATAGAAGTAGACCAGTTGGGTATTTATTCTGTAACCATTAAGAACGGATTTTGTCAGGAAACTTTCACTGCAAAAGTGATGGCAGCAGCTTCTCCGTTTGTTTCTAATATTGATTACAGCAACAATACGTTAACCATTACTGCTCAGGTTCCGATGATCAATAATATTCCTCAGACAGCAGAATATTCTGTAGACGGTGGTATTTCATGGCAGCAGTCTAATGTATTTACAGGACTTTCCAACAATACCCACTACGACATTCAGGTAAGAACTGTAGGAACACATTGTGTAGGAGCTTTAGAATTCTTCACACTGAATATTGCAAATATGATTACTCCAAATCAGGATGGTGTTAATGATACACTGGATCTTACTGCTCTTGGAAACTTTAATAACTTCACCGGTTCTGTGTATGACAGATATGGTTCAGAATTATTCAGATTCTCGAAAGAAAACCCAATCTGGAACGGAACTTTAGGAGGCAAAAAGCTGCCAACTGCAACGTACTGGTATAAATTTAACTTCCAGTATCCGAAATCAAAAACAAGCATGAGCCAGTCTGGCTGGATTATGTTGAAAAACAGAGAATAAAAAATCAATCGATAATGCAAAATGAAAGCCCTTCAAGAAATTGAGGGGCTTTTTTAGGATTAATTAAGTTATATCTCTTCTGAACTTTTATTACTAAACACTTTCTTTCCAGAGCTGTGTAAATGAGATGAAATCTGCCACGCTGAGTTCTTCAGCTCTTTTATCCATAAACTCATGGGTTTTCAAAGCTTCAGGGATGTTTAAAATTTTCAGAGCGTTCGACAGCTTTTTTCTTCTTTGGTTAAATCCTGCCTTTACAATCTGCTTGAATAAAACTTCGTTTCCTGCCAAACCTTCTTTAGGATTTCTGGTGATTCTGATAACACCGGATTTTACTTTTGGCGGCGGATTGAAGACGTTTTCATGAACCGTAAATAAGTACGAAGTATCATAATAAGCCTGAATCAGGACAGATAAAATTCCGTAATCTTTCGTTCTTGGAACGGCGGCTGTTCTTTCCGCTACTTCTTTCTGAAACATTCCCACCATTTCAGGAATCAGCTCATAATGATCGATAATCTGGAACAAGATCTGGGAAGAAATGTTGTAAGGGAAATTTCCGATGATGGCAATCTGCTCTCCGTTGGTAAACTGAAAATCCTGTTTCAGAAAATCTCCCACAAACGTTTCTTCGGTTACTTTAGAATAGTTTTCCTTTAAATATTCTATGGATTCTTTATCGATTTCTGCAAGGTAAATCTGCTGTTCTTTTTCCAGCAGATATTTGGTGAGAACTCCCATTCCGGGACCCACTTCCATTACCTTATTGTAGCCCTCAAAACTCAGACCTTCCACGATTTTTCTTGCGATGTTTTCATCCGTCAGAAAGTGCTGACCAAGATGCTTTTTTGCTTTTACACTCAATGTTTTTTATGATTTTATTAACAGTGATTTTCTCTTTTTCGTTCCCAAATTTCGGAAGATTTTTTCTATTTTAGCCAAAAATTTTAATATTAATGGCTAAATCTGTAGATGAATTTAATAAGAAAAGGCTTAGGTCTAGCAATATTACAGTAGTAATAAGTATTGCCTTAGTGTTATTTTTGTTGGGATTAATGGGACTTATTTTAATCAATGCCCAGAAATATTCCGACTATATCAAGGAGCAACTTGTGGTAAATGCTTACTTTGATGAAAACTATGAGGCAAAAGATTCTGTAAAGATTGCGAAAATGGAAGCTGAGGTTTTCAAAGAAATTCAGACACTGGCTCCGGTAAAGAAAGCAACGTATATTACCAGAGAAATGGCTTCCAAGGAAGCTAAAAAAGCAATGGGAATTGATACGGATGCGCTTTTCGAAGAAAATATTTTCCCTTCATCTGTAGAAATTGCCCTAAAACCGGAGTATGTAGATCCGGCAAAGATCGATGAAGCCATTAAAGCCATTAAAGCCGTTCCGGGAATTATCGATGTAAAGAACGACAGTACTTTAATGGTAGATGTGTACAACAACCTGAGCAGAATTCTGAAATGGATCTTAGGATTTTCCATTCTGTTTTTAATTCTGGCGGTTGTATTAATTAACAATTCCATCCGTCTGAAAATATTCTCCAAGAGATTTATTATTAAAACCATGCAGCTTGTAGGAGCGAAGAGAAGATTCATCCTGAAACCGTTCATCATCGAAGCGGTAGTTTTAGGGGCAATTGGTTCTGCAATCGGACTTCTGGTTCTTTTCGGAGCATGGTATTACTTTACAAGCCAGATCGGATCTGCCTTTGTACAGGACAACAACCAATACTTCTGGCTGGTTCTGCTGGTATTCGGAGTAGGAATTTTTATTACGGTTTTAAGTACGATTGTAGCTACCTGGAGATTCTTAAGATCAAACGTTGACGACTTATATTACTCTTAAAAATGAGCAAAAAAACAAATAAATTTTCCGCAGATAACTTCGGGAAAGAAACAACCGAAGTTCCAAAGGAGAACACTTTTTACTTCGGAAAAGAAAACTTTAAATGGATGTTGATCGGCTTGGCATTCATCGTGGTAGGGTTTCTTCTGATGATGGGAGCCGATGCCAATACCGTAGACGGAAAATACGATCCGAACTCATGGAATGAAGGTATTTTTTCTATCCGAAGAATCAGGATTGCGCCATTATTTGTGGTGATTGGTTTCGGAATCGAAGTATACGCGATTTTAAAAATAAAGTAGAAATAAATTTTATTTGAAGATTAAGAAATTCGGAAATTTAGATCAGTCTAAATCTCTTGGTTTCTTAATCTTTTAATTTTGGATAAATTATGGATTTAATCAAAGCAATTATTATTGCGATCATTGAAGGCTTAACAGAGTATCTGCCCATTTCGTCAACTGCACATATGGGCTTTACGGCAAATTTGCTGGGACTTGAAGAAACCGAATTTTTAAAAATGTTTCAGGTTTCCATACAGTTTGGGGCAATCCTTTCTGTGGTTGTGGCATACTGGAAAAAGTTTTTTGATCTGAAAAATTTGCAGTTTTATTTTAAACTTGCTTTTGCAGTGGTTCCGGCTTTGGTTTTAGGGTATTTATTTGATGATAAAATTGAAGCGGTTTTAGGAAATCAGATCGCTATTTCTTCAGTTCTGGTTCTTGGAGGTGTTGTTTTACTGTTTGCCGATACATGGTTCAAAAATCCAAAAATCGATGATGAAAAAGGCATTACCATTAAAAAAGCGGTAACGATTGGTTTTTGGCAGTGTCTTGCAATGATGCCGGGAACGAGCAGAAGTGCAGCTTCCATTATCGGAGGTATGACACAGGGACTGACAAGAAAAGCAGCGGCAGAATTTTCATTCTTTTTGGCGGTTCCTACCATGTTGGCGGTAACGGTATATTCGGTTTTTGTAAAAACATGGGGCAAAGAAACACCTAATCCGCAGAAAGGTTATGAAATGATTATGGAATCTCAGGATCACATCATGATTTTCATCGTAGGAAATGTTGTTGCATTTATCGTTGCATTAATCGCCATCAAAGCATTCATCGGAGTTTTGAATAAATATGGTTTCAAACCTTGGGGTTGGTATCGTATTTTCGTAGGAATTGCCTTGCTGATTTATTTTTATTTCTTTAAATAATTTAAGCTAAAAAATATAAACAGTAATACTAAAAAATTACTCATTACCAATTACTCATTACTCATATCCATGACCGCTGAAGATCTACAATCTGGACACATATTTTTATTAGACAAACCCTTGGACTGGACTTCTTTTCAGGCGGTCAATAAAATGAAATATAAACTCAAAAGAGAGTTTGATTTACCCAAGAAATTCAAAATTGGTCACGCGGGAACTTTAGATCCGAGAGCAACGGGATTATTGATTGTCTGCTGTGGTAAATTCACCAAAAAAATTCCTGAAATTCAGGATGCCCCAAAAGAATACTGGACCGAAATAAAAATCGGCGTTCAGACAGAATCATACGATACTGAAAAACCAGAAATTCTGCATCAGGATATTTCGGAAATTACAGAAGAGCAGATAAAAACGGCATTGGAAAAATTTGTTGGAGAAATCGATCAGACTCCGCCTGTTTTTTCGGCAATAAAGATCGAAGGAAAAAGAGCATATGATCTTGCAAGAGCAGGAGAGGAGGTGGAAATGAAATCCCGTAAAACCACAATTTTTTATATTGATAATGTAAAGATTGATCTTCCTCTCGTAAGTTTCACGGTGGGTTGCTCGAAAGGGACTTACATTCGCAGTTTAGCTCATGATATCGGACAGGAGTTGGGTGTGGGAGCGTATTTAACGCAATTGAGAAGGACAAAAATCGGAGAATACAAAATAGAAGATGCAACGTCCGACTTTTTGGAAAATGATTTTAGATTTAACGAATCATAAAAAGAAATTGCTTTTATTGATGAATGCAGTCTGAAAATAGTATGGAAAAAACAAGAATTAACAAATATTTATCAGAAGTAGGATACTGCTCGAGAAGAGCAGCAGACAAACTTTTGGAGGAAGGAAGAATCACCATTAATGGTAAAGTTCCGGAAATGGGAACAAAGGTTTCCGATGAAGACATGATTGAAGTAGACGGAAAACCAATTCGTGAACCGGAAGAAAACCATGTTTATATTGCCTTTAATAAACCTGTAGGAATAGTTTGTACCACTGATACAAAACGTGAGAAAAATAATATCATCGATTATATTAATCATCCCAAAAGAATTTTTCCGATCGGAAGACTCGATAAGCCGAGCGAAGGATTGATTCTTTTAACCAGCGATGGCGATATTGTAAATAAAATTCTAAGATCCCGAAACAACCACGGAAAAGAATATATTGTAAGAGTTGATAAACCGATTACGCCCAAATTTCTGGATAAAATGCGAAACGGAGTTCCGATTTTGGATACCGTTACTAAAAAATGTGAGGTCGAAAAAATTGATGAAATGAATTTCCGCATCGTTCTTACGCAGGGACTGAACCGACAGATCCGAAGAATGTGCGAATATTTAGGCTACGAAGTAAAGAAACTGAAACGGATCAGGGTTTTGAATATCAAGCTCGATCTTCCCATCGGAAAGTGGAGAGATCTTACAGATGAGGAACTTTCTGCTTTACAAAAAATGGTTGAAGGTTCCAGTAAAACATACGATTAAAAAATAACAGAGATGCCGGATTCGACATCTCTTTTTGTATACCTTAGACTTTTCTCATATGTATATATAGCATTTTTGTTATTCTGACGAGAGAATAATCTCAAAAAGTTTTTTATCTCCCGCGGATTAGGCAGATTACGCAGATTTTTTTTCAATTTAAAATTGTTTATACTTTCTAAAATGTATTTACAGCATTTTGTCATCCTGAAAGGATCTAAGCAAAGTCTGATAATTAACTTTAAAGAACAGCGAAGAGTAAAACGTTTAGAACCCTTCGACAAGCTCAGGTGACATTGCGAATACTTCCTATAATACTTAAAACAATGAAGGATTGTTAAAAAAATATTTTAACAAAAAAATTAACGATGCATTGTCATTCTGACAGAGGAAGAATCTCAAAAAAATTTATTTTATCTCACGCAGATTGAGCGGATTAGGCAGATTTAATTAATAAATTTAAGTTAATTCAAAGAGGTATCTTGTTGATTTTAAATGTGATATTTTTATGTTATGCTTCTTTTGCGGTTTAATAAAATATAAAAATATTTCTCCTATTTCAAATACCATTTCATCCTCACTTCATACTCTGGTTTCAGTTTCAGCATTTTCCAGATTTTCTTTTCATCTTTTTCTGAGATTCGGTAAAAAATAATTTTTTCTGCAGAATATTTAAAATAAGGATGATTTTTCAGCCATTCTTCCGGAGCATCCTGCAACGTATATTTCTGAACATTCGAAGTTATAAGCGGTGCGGTTGAAAGTAATTTTTTCGTCAGTTCCGGATCAATATTGTACGTGGAAAGAATCTGTTCTTTATTCACAAATCCGCCAAGTTTATTTCTGAAACCGATCATCGAACCGGCTGCTTTTCCATCAAAACCAAACTCTATAAGCTGTTTGTAGGTTATTGCGTTTAAATCTACCTTGGTGAAATCCGTTTTTTCCTGCTGCTTATTTTCAGGTTTCTCATTTTTATTCACCGCAATTGTTTCTGCATTGAATTTGATGAACGGTTTCATTTCCTCAAACTTCTCAGAAGAAATAACAAAACATTTCTGAATGTCTTCAAGATTTTTAAAGCTTCCTTTTAAATTTCGGTCACGGTAATTGATGATAATTTGTGCCTGTTTATCGGAGAAGCCAAAGGATTTCCAGCCTTCAAAATCCAATGCATTCGGATCGAAAGAACGATATTGAATTTTCTTTTTATCGGCATTAAAATTTTTAGCAGCTCTGTAATTCTCCGGTGTTTTTTCCGGTAGAATAAGATAGGGATCAATTTTCTGAAAATTTTCTTCACTGATAATAAAGCACTCCCTGAATTTCTCTTTGCTCACAAAACTTCCGCCCAAATAACTTTTGTATTTTAAAATAGCTTCTGCCTGCTTTTCACTAAAGCCCATTTCCATCCAGTCGGCGGCGGAGTAAAGATCGGGGTTAAATTTTCCTCTCACCGTTATCGATTTCTTTTCAAAACTTTTGAATGCATCTGATTTGGCTTCTTTACTGGTTTCCGGAAGTAAAATATAGTGGTTCAGCTCAGAAAATTTTTCCTCAGAAATAGCAAAGCATTTTTTAAGCTGTTCCTTTGATGCAAACCTTCCTCCGACTACTTTCTTATAGTTGAGAATCGTCGCTGTTTGTTTCTCTGTAAAGCCTAGATTTTGCCATTGCTTTTCATCCAGTTCATTAGGGTCAAACTCAGTAAAGCTGAGAGAAGCGGAAGGCTGTGTAATAAACTGAACATCGGGAAACTCTTCCTTTTCCTTACTTGTATATTTTTGAAAAGCGAATAAAATGATCAGCAATATTCCCATGACTGCCAATCTCTGGTAATAGTTTTTTTTCATCGCTGTAAACTTAATCATTCTGTTAAGTATTCGCAATGAGGGAGTTGCATTTGGATTATTTTAGGATATAAATTCTGTTATTCGGCTTCAAAAAATAAATTTAAAAAAGATTATGGAAGAAATATTTAAACTATTCCTCGTCCCTCTCCGCCAAAGACTCCTTCAGCTTCAGCAATTCAGCCTTTACAAATTCCAGTCTGTCGATGATGGTAATGGTTTCGGAGATCTTGCTGTTGGTAGTTAAAGCGATTTTGGCACCGTCCAAAGTGTAGCCCTTTTCTTTTACGAGATGATAAATGATCTGAAGATTTTTGATGTCTTCCGGAGTGAAATACCGGTTGCCTTTTTTGTTCTTTTTAGGCTTAATGATGGGGAATTCCTGTTCCCAATAACGTATTAATGAAGTATTTACATCAAAAGCTTTCGCTACTTCTCCTATTGAATAATACAGTTTATCAGGTAAATTTATCTTCATTTTTAGAATCGTAATGCTCAAAGATAAAAATTTTTTAAATCCCACAGCAAATTAAGAGGGCAAAAAGTTCATTCTTAGCTTTGTAAATCAGGGTTCAATGTGAATTTTAAGATGAGGAAATGTAATTCTTTTTGTTATTTTTGATGATGAAAAACCTATAAAAAAGTGAATTCTATTTCTGTTCTGCACATCAATCTTTTTCAGTCGGGTAAAAATACCTCAGATTTTTATTTTAACCGAATGAAAGAGCATCTGGTTTTGGGACACAGACATATTGAAAAACCGCACCGTCATGATTTTTATGCCACGATTCTCTTTACCAAAGGAAGCGGAACACATGAAATCGATTTTCAGAAATATGACGTTTCGGCGGGAAGCTTATTTTTTATGTCTCCGGGACAGGTTCACAGCTGGGAACTTTCTGAGGATATCGACGGATATATTTTTTTCTGCTCACAGGACTTTTACGAAATGCATTACGTCAATCAGAAGCTCAGAAGTTTTCCATTTTTCGGATCGGTAAATTTCCCCAGAAAATTACAGCTTACTGCAACGGAACTAAAGGAAAATAATGACCTTTTTGCAGCACTGGAAAAAGAATATCAGCTTCAAAACGTGATGAAAGATGGTTTTATTCTTTCACTGATGTCGCAGATTTTTATCCACGCAACAAGAGCTTTTTCAAAAGAGCTGGGAAAAGAAAATTCTGAGGTTAACATTTCTTATTTTAAACACTATCAACAGTTTGAAAATCTTATTGAAGAGCATTTTGCAAAAGAAAAATCCGTTGCCTTCTATGCTTCTCTGCTGGAAATTTCATCCAAACATTTAAACAGAATTACCAGAACTGTCGTTCAGAAAACAACGACTGACGTTATTACAGAAAGGATAATTCTGGAAGCCAAAAGAATGCTTATGTATCTTGATGAAAGCCTTACGGAAATTGCCTTCCGTCTTGGCTTCGAAGAATATTCCTATTTCGTGAGAGTCTTCCGTAAAACTTCCGGCATGACTCCCACGCAATTCATTAAAAAATATAAGGCTTAATTTTTGTTGATGGTTGTCCGTTTTTATTTGATGGTGTGAAGTTTAACTCCCAAACTCCCAAATCCTCAAACTCTCAAACTCAATATCTACAATACCAATTGAAAAGGTCCTTCAAATACCGTTTCGAAAGAATCTACCAGATTTCCTTTTTCATCAAACACGCCAATCGTCATATTTTGCTTAGAAAACCGGATCTCTTTTTCGGGGAACGAAATGTTGATATTTCCTTTTAAAATCTGATCTCCTTTCAATATGATTTTTTCATTGCCGAAGAAATTAATTTCCGCATTCTTAGGATTCAAGACTTTTATGGTGAGTGTTTTCTTTTCGTTGGATTTGTTTAAAAGTGTATAAATAAAAGTATTCGTAATTTTTCCGTTTTTAATGAAAAATGTTGATCCTGCCGGTTTTATGAATTTAGCTTCCATGGAACCTCTGTCGTACATCAGAAATCCTAAAAACCCGATCAGTAAAGTTAAAATTACCGTTGTTGCCTTCATTCTTCCGGTAAATTTGAATTTCTCCTGATTTTCAATTTCTGCTTCTGTGGCATAACGGATCAGTCCTTTCGGAAGACCTACTTTTACCATAATTTCGTCACACGCATCAATACATGCGGTGCAGTTTACGCATTCCAGCTGCTGTCCGTTTCGGATGTCAATTCCTGTAGGACAGACAACAACACATTGATTACAGTCTATACAATCTCCTTTTCCGACGGCTTTTCGGTCTTCGTCTTTTTTCCATTTGGAGCGGTTTTCACCTCTTTTAAAATCATAATAAACGTTGATGGTCTGTTTGTCGATCAGAACGCCCTGTAATCTTCCGTACGGACAAACCAAAGTACAAACCTGCTCTCTCAGCCACGAAAAAACAAAATAGAAAACCGCAGTGAAACAGATCATCGCAAGAAACTTCAGCGGATTTTCTGCGGGACCTTCGGTAATGATTCTGAAAACTTCTTCATAACCAACAATATACATGAACATGAAATTCGTAATCACCACAGAAAGAACGGCATAAACAGACCATTTGGTTAGCCTTTTTCTTATTTTTTCGCTGTTCCATTCCTGTCGGTCGAGCTTCATCTGTTTATTACGGTCGCCCTCGATCCAGTATTCTATTTTCCGGAAAACCCCTTCCATAAAAATGGTCTGCGGACAAAGCCAGCCACAGAAAATCCTTCCGAAAACAACGGTGAAAAGCATCACAAAAATAACGGAAGTGACGGCTCCAAGTGCTAAAATGAAAAAATCCTGAAGATAAAACGGCTGTCCGAAAATAAAAAACTTCCTGTCGATAACATTCAATAAAAGAAAAGGATTGTGGTTGATTTTCACAAAAGGTAAAGTGAAAAATATCACCAAAAGCAAATAGGTTACATAATCTCTGTAATTGGTAAATTTTCCTTTGGGTTTTCTGGGATAGACCCATTTTCTTTTTCCGGTTTCGTCCATTGTTCCTACAGAATTCCGGAATCTTTCCTCATAAAGTTCCGGAGACTGAAAATTGCTGTTCTGTGTGTTCATCGTTTTGATTTGATCTGAAAGCTGGCTGAAATCATTTAATAAAGTTTAAATGCTCATTTCCAGATATTTTTAACTAAAATCCTATAGTGTTTTTCACTGATACAAAGCTCTGCAATAATTGTTTCCGGAACTAATATGATCTACTTCTGAAATAGTACAATTCGGACATTTTGGATTTGGTTTTTATTTAATCAAAAAGAGAAAATAAACTTTGAATCTTGTTCTGCATATCGTAAATTGCTGACTTTAAATTGTGCGGAATGAAAAATATTTTAAAAACCGGCTCGCTTGGTTTGATTTTAGCAGTATACAGCTGTCAATCAGTAAATACCACTAAAATGTTTTATGAAGATGTAAAGCCCGAAAAAGTTTCGGATCAGTTCAGTTTTACGGAAGGTCCTTCCTCGGATAAAGAAGGGAATGTCTATTTTACCGATCAGCCAAATGATAAAATTTATTATTGGGACTGGAAAACCAATAAAGTGATCGAGTTCATGAATAAAACGGGAAGAGCCAACGGAACGCATTTCGACAAAGATGATAATTTGATCACCTGTTCCGATGATCAGGGTGAAATCTGGAAAATTTCAAAAGATAAAAAAGTACAGGTTCTGCTGAAAGGCTTTGAAGGCAAAAGACTGAACGGACCGAATGATGTCTGGAATGACGAGTTTGGCGGAATGTATTTTACCGATCCTCTTTATGTAAGAGATTACTGGGTGAATTTTAAGCAGGAAACTCCGCACAAAAGTTTATACTACAGAAATAAAGACGGACAGATTTCCAAACTTGAAACCTTTACACAGCCGAATGGAGTGGTAGGAAGCGAAAAATTCAGAAAATTGTATGTTTCGGATATTGATGCCGGAAAAACGTATGTTTATGATATTTTGGGCGAAGGAAAATTATCTGAGAAAAAACTTTTCTGCGAAATGGGTTCCGACGGAATGACGTTAGACAAGCACGGAAATCTTTATTTGACAGGAAAAGGGGTTCATGTATTCAACAGAGAAGGAAAGAAGATTTATCATATTCCCATCGAAGAAGACTGGACTTCCAACGTGACTTTCGGAGGGAAAAATAACGAAGTTCTATTCATCACCGCTTCAAAATCTGTTTATACTTTACCGACACGAGTAAGAGGAGTGAGATAAATTTTAAGGTTGAGGTTAAGGTTAAGGTTAAGGTTAAGGTTAAGGTTAAGGCTGAGATTAAGGCTGAGATTAAAACATAACGCTTATCTAAACCTTAGCCTTAACCTCAATCTTAATACGCTACCTCCATTTTCACTTTCTTGCCCTTCAGTTTTTCATTGGCAATTTTTTTCAGCAGCGCATTCACTTTATTTCTCGATACGGCAACGTAAGAAGTTGTGTCTTTTACTTCTATCAAGCCGACATCTTCTTTCTGGAGTTCTCCTTTTTTCAGCAGATAGCCAACAATGTCCACTTTATTCACTTTGTCTTTTTTTCCGGCACTGATGTAAATGGTCTGGAAAGGCGTTTTTTCCGGAACTTTGGTAAATCCCGCAACGCTGTCTTCCGGTGTATTGTTTTTAATGAAAGGGAAATTTTCATCTTCCGTCATAATAAGATACGCAAAACCTTTCGCGTTCATTCTTGCTGTACGACCGTTTCTGTGGATAAAAGCATCCTCTTTCGGCGGTAACTGATAATGAACGATCGATTCTACTTCCGGAACATCTAACCCTCTTGCGGCAAGATCGGTGGTAATTAAAATTCTTGCGGAATCGTTCCTGAATTTCAGCAGGGCGCGTTCTCTTTCATCCTGTTCCATTCCTCCGTGGAAGGTTTCTCTGTCGATTCCTTTCTGGCGGAGAAGCTCGGAAATCCGGTCAACCGCTTCTCGGTGATTGCAGAAAATTAAAGTTCTTTTGTTCCCGATTTTACAGATTAAATTAAATAACGTGTCCAGTTTTTCTTCCGGCGTAGTCATTACTTTTTTAAACTGAATGTCGGGTTTCGCCTCGCTTAATTTTAGAAAGTTAATGATTTTCTCGTCTTTTAGTCCGGTAAATGCAGGAATTTCGTCCATTGCCGTTGCGGAAGTTAAAATTCTCTGAGACAATCCTTTCAATGAATTGGAAATAAATTCCATATCATCATGAAAGCCAAGTTCAAGAGCCTTATCAAACTCATCCAGAACCAGCGTTTGGATGGTTTTCGGATCAAAATTATTATTTCTCAAATGATAAACCACTCTTCCCGGTGTTCCGATTAATACAGACGGAGCTTCAATCAGGTTATTTACCTCAATTTTTTTGTCGTGACCGCCATAACACACGGAAACTTTAAAATCTGTTCCCATTGCTTTAAAAACCTGCTCGATCTGTAAAGCCAGTTCTCGCGCCGGAACCAAAATAAGAGCCTGAATTCCAGAACTGTTTTTCTTTAAATTTCTCAGCACAGGAAACAAAAAAGCCAGTGTTTTTCCCGAACCGGTAGGAGAGAGCAGAACAACATCCTGATTGTTTTCTGTTGCTTTGTATGTAGATTTCTGCATCTGATTCATGTCCTGAATCGGCAGTTTTTCGTAGATAGATTCTAATTCCATGGTGCAAAGATAGTTATTTCGCGGCTGAGGAATATTGCTGTTTGATGATGGTTTGATATTTTAGGATATTTTTCTCAATAATAAAAGATGTGGAGAAAATTCAGAAGCTTAAAATGATATTTCAAACTTATTGGAATTACGGAAATCCGTAATGTGGAAGCTTAAGGAGATGATAAATTTGGCTCAATAAATTAATCACCATGAAACTCTATCAAACTCTTGAAAATCAAATTAAAAAGGAGCCTAATTACGTTTCCGATAACGGAGAAGTTAAAAAATGGGTCGTTCTCAGCAAAGCGCAGAATCTGGATGAGGAATTAATTGAACTGCTTCTGCAAGATCCCGATCTGAAGGAAAATTTTTTCATTAAGGTAAAAGATGTTATGGTCTTTAAGCAAAGTCTGTTTATCCAGTTTCTTGAGCAGAAAAATTATCTTAACGACAGCTACACCCAGTTTAAAAATAAGGTTGGACTCACCATTGGAAATCAATACTTAAAGCAGAGGAACGAAGTGTCCTTAGTTTGGCCTTTTAAAGATTGTGTTCTGGAAGGCGGACAAAGCAGGGAAGAGGATAAAAGAGAAGAAATCTTTTTCAATGAAACATTGGCGCAGGACGAAATTACCGAATTGTTCGATCCCAAAGTCTTAACCAATGCCAAAAGAATTGACCAAAACGGTGAAAATAATTTTAATGAATTCAATCGTAATGAAAACGGAACCATTAAGGATAATCTGATTATCAAAGGAAATAATCTTTTAGCACTTCATTCCCTGAAAAAAGAATTTGCCGGTAAAGTAAAGCTGATTTATATTGATCCGCCTTACAATACGGGTAATGATGGGTTTAAGTATAACGATAGATTCAATCATTCTACCTGGCTGACTTTTATGAAGAATAGAATTGAATCGGCGAAAAAATTAATGTCTTCATCGGGCGTTTTTTTGGTTCAATGTTCTTTTCATCAATATGCTTATTTGAAAGTTCTCATGAATGATTTGTTTGAAAAGCATTTGTGTGATTTTAACATTCAGGTTAGGCATCCAGACAGAGCTTTAACTGGAGATAAGGAGTTTAATGATGTAATTGAATATATCCTTATTTATTCCAATGACAGAAATAAGAAAATGCCTTTTATAGAAGAGCAAAAGACAATTGATGATTATAATTTGCAAATTGAAGTTGATGCAAAAGCTTCTATTGAAGAAATTCAATGTGGGTCAAAAAATGTGAAAGTTTATTTACCTCATCAATATAAAGTTGTTTCAATACCGCCAAGTAAAGAGGGATTAAAGAAAATTAGTATTCGAGGATCAATACGTGAGAAAAATAGCAGTGGTAGATTCTTTGTTAGATATTTAGAAAAATTAAGTGGATATCCTTCAGGAACACTTTTTAAAGTTCCAGATATGGGAGATGACTCTGTTAATCATAGATATTTTTATTCTGCACCAGAAGGAAATAAAAATGGTGGATATTATCAAGGAATGCCAACAAGTAGTGAATTCACTAAAAAACAATTTTCTAATTTCTATAATTTCGAAAAAGAATACAATAATGTATCAAAACAAGGAGGTGTTGAATTTCGAAACGGAAAGAAGCCTGAAGAGTTAATAAAATTTTTAATTGAATTATTTAGTAATACAGGAGATATAGTGCTTGACTATCATTTGGGTAGTGGAACAACTGCTGCTGTTTCGCATAAGTTGAAAAGACAATTTATTGGAGTAGAACAATTACAAAATCAAATAGATCTGATAAAGTGTAGAATGGTAAATGTGATCAATGGAGATACTACAGGAATTTCAAAAGACGATGACGTCAACTGGCAAGGCGGCGGTTCCTTCATTTATCTTGAACTAAAAAAATACAACCAGATTTTTATTGAAAAAATAGAAGCTGCGGAAGACACAGCAGAACTTCTTCAGATTTGGGAAGAAATGAAATCCAGATCCTTTCTTAATTATAACGTGGATCTTAAAAAACAGGAGCAGCACATCGATGATTTTAAAGCATTAAGCCTAAAAGAACAGAAACAGCATCTTTGTGAACTGCTGGATAAAAACCAGCTCTACGTTAATCTTTCTTCTTTGAATGATGAAAATTTCAAATGTACTGAAGAGGAGAAAATAGTGACTCAAGATTTCTATAAAATTAAAAACTGAAACCATGGAATATTTACACGAGATCTTCAATAATCCTATTGCGAAAAAGTCTTTAGCGCAGGTTGTTATTCCCAACGAAATAACAGACAATTTAAAATTTAAAGTTCGTCCTTATCAGGAAGAGGCATTCAGGCGACATCTGTATATTGAACAGGAGAATTTTGAAGGGAAACCCAACAAACCGATTCATCTGCTGTACAATATGGCAACCGGAAGCGGAAAAACGATGGTGATGGCGGGTCTTATGCTTCATCTATTTGAAAAAGGCTACCGTAATTTTCTGTTTTTCGTCAACAGCAATAACATTATTCAGAAAACGAAAGATAATTTTCTTAATTCACAGACTTCCAAATATTTATTCACAGATAAAATTATCATCCATGGAAAAGAGGTTTTACTGAAAAAGATTGACAATTTTGATGAATCGGATCAGGAAAATATCAATATTAAGTTTACGACGATCCAACAGCTTCATACAGATTTAAATAATACCAGAGAAAACAGCGTTACGTATGAAGATTTTAAAGATAAAAAGATTGTTCTGATTGCTGATGAAGCCCATCATCTCAACAGCGGAACCAAAAGCGGAAATCTTTTCGGAAGTTGGGAAGAAACCGTTTTGCAGATCCTGAATCAGAATTATGAAAATATCCTGCTCGAATTTACGGCAACTCTGGATTATGAAAGCCGGGAAATTATGAATAAATATAAGGATAAAGTCCTTTACAAATATGATCTCGCACAATTCAGGAAAGATAAATTTTCCAAGGAAATTAATCTTGTGCGCTCAATGTACAATGAAAAAGAAAGGATTATTCAGGCACTGATTCTCAATCTTTATCGTCAGGAACTGGCTGCAAAACATGGTATTAATATAAAGCCGGTGATACTTTTCAAAGCGAAAAAAACAATTAAAGAATCTGAACGGAACAAAGAAAATTTCCACAAGCTCATCGATGAATTTTCTGAAACGATGGTAACCAGCATCAGGAAAACTTCGTCCGTCTCGGTTGTGCAGAAAGCTTTTCAGTTTTTTGAGTTAAGAAATATCTCGGAAAATGATATTGCCCAAAGAATAAAATCCTGTTTTCGGGAAGAAAACTGTCTGAGTGCAAACAATGATTCGGAAGCGGAGAAAAACCAGATCCTTCTGAATACACTTGAAGATGAAAATAATCCGATCCGTGCCATATTTGCCGTTCAGAAGCTGAATGAAGGATGGGATGTTTTAAATTTATTTGATATTGTACGTTTGTACGAAGACCGCGACGGAAAAGACGGCAATCCCGGCAAAACCACACTCTCGGAAGCGCAGTTGATCGGTCGCGGTGCGAGATATTATCCTTTTGCACTGAATGAAGGTGAAGACAAGTTCACCAGAAAATACGATGATGACATTTCAAATGATCTTAAAATTCTGGAAGAACTTTATTACCATACAAAAGAAGACAGCCGCTATATTTCCGAACTAAAAAAAGCATTGGTAGAATCCGGAATTTATGAGGATGAAGCCCATCTCGAAACAAAACAGTTAAAGCTGAAGCCTGTATTTAAAACCTCGAAATTATACCGGAAAGGAGTCGTTTTTTCCAATAAAAAAGTACCGAAAAATTTTGATAATGTTAAATCTTTTGCAGATTTGGGAGTGAAGAAAACAAATTACCGTTATCAGCTTTCTTCGGGCATCGGAAAAATCTCTAATGTCTTTTCAGAAAATGAAAAAGAAATATCCGGTGAGGAAAAGATAAAATCAAAAGATATAAAGATTGCGGAAATACAGAATCATGTGGTAAGATATGCGCTCAGCAGAAATCCGTTTTACTGTTTTAATCGTCTTTCTCATTATTTTCCCAGCCTTGTTTCCATTTTTGAATTTATTGAAAGTGAGCAATATCTGGGAGGTCTGGAAATCACTTTTACAGGAAGCAGAAACCGTCTAGATGAGATTTCTCATTTTGATTATCTTCAGGCGCTCAATGGTTTATTGCAGGACATCGAAACAGAGATCAAAAAGAATTCTACAGAATATGAAGGCTCGGAATTTTATGCGCAGCCTGTTCAGGATGTCTTTAAGGATAAAGAAGTCAGAGTAAGTAAAGGCAGTGTAAGAGCAAATGGGCAGGAAGAGCTTGTTCTGGATGAACCATGGTATGCTTATAATGCCAATTACGGAACCGAAGAGGAAAAAAAGTTTGTTGAACTGTTTGCGAGACGTTTTGAAGGACTCAATAAAAAATATCAGAACATTCACCTGATCCGGAATGAAAGGGAAATTAAAGTTTTTGATCAATTGGGAAGGGCTTTTGAACCGGATTTTATTCTTTTCTGCACCCGCCGTGAAGAAAAGGAGCTTACTTTTCAGGTATTTATAGAACCCAAAGGAAAACATTTAACAGGACATGATAAATGGAAGGAAGATTTTCTCAAACAGATCGGAAATCAGCAGAAATCTGTGAAGATTCATACGGACAACTATTTAATTACCGCTGTACCTTTTTACAATTACAGCAATGAGAATGAGTTTAAGGAAACCTTAGAAAAGACTTTGTTGGAGTAAAAAGTTATTTTGATGAAATTAAATGGTTTGAATTTCAGTTGTTTACATTGAATTGTTTGACCTTTGAAATAATTGTTTGTTTCAAATAAATTTCATATCTTTGCACCCACTTTTGTGGCGAAAAGGTTTGAAGAGTAAATAACTAAAAATTAATTACTTCCGTATTTTTCAATTCACATTTATTCAGACCGTTGAAAGAGAAGGAATACAAATTTTATTAGAATTATGTCAAAAGAGACAAATTCAGCTGAATTATTATTAAATCAAAACGTAGCACCTGAACAATTTGACTGGGATTCTTTCGAATCTGGTCTTGATGCTGATGCTAGAAAAGAGAAAAGCGATTTAGAAGAAATCTACAACGGATCTTTAAACAACTTAGACGATAACGACGTTCTAATTGGTAAAGTAGTAAGATTAACTGATAAAGAAGCTATCGTAGACATCAACTTCAAGTCTGAAGGTGTTATTTCTCTTAACGAATTCCGTTACAACCAAGGTCTTAAAGTAGGAGACGAGGTAGAAGTAATGGTAGACAGAAGAGAGGACAAAACAGGACAGTTACAGTTATCTCACAGAAAAGCAAGAACGCTTAAAGCTTGGGATAAAGTAAACGAACTTCACGAAACAGGTGAAATCGTTAACGGTTTTGTTAAGTCTAGAACTAAAGGAGGTATGATCGTTGATGTACACGGAATCGAAGCATTCTTACCTGGTTCTCAGATCGACGTTAAGCCAATTAAAGATTACGATCAGTTCGTAGGAAAAACTATGGAGTTCAAAGTTGTGAAAATCAACCCTGAGTTCAAAAACGTAGTAGTATCTCACAAAGCATTGATCGAAGCAGATATTGAAGGTCAGAAAAAAGAAATCATCGCTCAGTTAGAAAAAGGACAGGTTCTTGAAGGTACTGTTAAGAATATTACTTCTTACGGTGTGTTCATCGACTTAGGAGGTGTAGATGGATTGATTCACATTACAGACCTTTCTTGGTCTAGAGTGAACCACCCATCTGAAATCCTTGAGGACGGACAGACTGTAAAAGTGGTTATCCTTGATTTTGATGATGAGAAAACAAGAATCCAGTTAGGTATGAAGCAATTAGAAGCTCATCCTTGGGATGCTCTTTCTGCTGACTTAAAAGTTGGAGATAAAGTAAAAGGAAAAGTAGTAGTTCTTGCTGACTATGGTGCATTCGTAGAAATCGCTCCGGGAGTAGAAGGATTAATCCACGTTTCTGAAATGTCTTGGTCTACTCACTTGAGATCTGCAGGTGACTTCGTAAAAGTAGGGGATGAAGTAGAAGCTGAAGTACTTACTTTAGATAGAGAAGACAGAAAAATTTCTTTAGGTATCAAGCAATTAAGCAAAGATCCATGGGAAAATATCGAAGCTAAATATCCTGTAGGATCTAAACATGTAGGAACTGTAAGAAACTTCACTAACTTTGGTGTATTCGTAGAGTTAGAAGAAGGTATCGACGGTTTAATCTACATCTCTGATCTTTCTTGGACTAAGAAAATCAAGCATCCATCTGAATTCTGCGCAGTTGGTGACAAATTAGATGTTGTTGTTCTTGAACTAGACATCCAGGCTAGAAGATTATCTCTAGGTCACAAGCAATTGACAGAAAACCCTTGGGATGCATTCGAAACTAAATATGCTGAAGGAACAGTTCACGCTGGTAAAGCGGTAGAAGTACACGATAAAGGTGCTTCTGTACAGTTCGAAGATGCTGAAGTAGAAGCATTCTGCCCATCAAGATTATTAGAGAAGGAAGACGGATCTAAAATCAAGAAAGGTGAAGAGGCTAATTTCAAAGTAATTGAATTCAACAAAGAATTCAAGAGAGTAGTAGTTTCTCATACAGGGATCTTCAGAGATGAAGAGAAGAAAAACGTAAGAGAAAACTCTAACAACAGATCTAATAATGTTTCATCATCTTCAAACGAAGAGAGATCTACTCTTGGAGATATCGATGCATTAGCAGAATTAAAAAGAAAAATGGAAGAAGGTAAATAATACCTGATTCATTTTAAATATTAAGCCACTCATTTGAGTGGCTTTCTGCTTTAAACAATAGATTATTATACCTCTAATAATGCGAAAATTTAAATTTGATTTATTCACAAAATAATGAGAATTTATTTAATGTTATCAAACTATATATCTATTTAAATAATTTTAAATATAATATTGTTTTATTGTTAATTATATGTAAATTAGCGGCTTTATTAGTGTATATGAAAAAAGTAGCTTTACCCCTTTTATTTGTAGTTTCTGCAATGTTTCCTTCTGTTCTTTTCGGACAAGATAATGAGAAGTTAATTAAGGATTATATTTCTCAAAATAAGATCAGAGAATATAAAAAATCAGATCTTGCGAATTTTAAGATTGATAATGTAGATGAGTCAAAGTCATTGAATGGAAATGTAATTAAATTCCAACAGACTTATAACGGACTTCCTGTTTACAATGCGGAAGGTACTGTTTTGGTAAGAGATAGTAAGGTAATTTATTATGCAGATACATTTCTAAAAGATTATACATCATCTGTATCAAATACTGCGTCCATCTCAAAAACAACCGCGCTTCAAAAAATATCTGAAAATTTACAGAAAGAAAAAATTCAGAATTATCCTATTTTAGGGTATAATGATGCAGATTTAAATAATACACCGGCTGCAAAACAGAGATTGGTATATACACAAGATAATGGAGCTTTAAAATTAGCATACCAGTTTTCTTTTCCGGAACCGAATTCTCCAAGCTATTGGGATATTTTAGTGGATGCAAACACAGGAAATATTATCAGCAAACTAGATTTAAATCTATCTTGTAATTTCCATAATGATGCCTATTCTCATGATTATAGTCATGTTCATAATGAAACTATTGCAGCAGGACCGATAAAGCAAGAAGAAAGTAAAAATAGTTTTTCACTTTTAGCACCTGATAACGCTTCTTATAATGTTTTTGCATTACCTATAGAGGCTCCTACATTTGGTTCAAGATCAATTGTAAGTAATCCATGGATCTTAACTGCTTCTCCGGAAGGATGGCATTATGATGGTACTACTCGTTATACAATTACCAGAGGTAACAATGTGCTTGCTTATGAGGATACAGCAGGAACTAATGCAGTCGGATATTCACCTGATGGAGGTACTTTAAGAAATTTCAATTATGCTTTTAATATTAATGATGATCCGTCTAACAATCAAAATGCAGCGATAACGAATTTATTTTATATTAATAATAAGATCCACGATATTTTCTATATGTTCGGTTTTACTCCTGCAGCAAGAAACTTTCAGAATACTAATTTTGGCTTAGGAGGTTCTGGTAACGATTATGTACTGGCCGAAGCACAAGATGGTGGGGGGATAAATAATGCCAACTTTGCAAGTCCTAGTGATGGAAATAAGCCAAGAATGCAAATGTATCTTTGGTCAACTTTTAACAGAATATTTTATTACAACGCTCCAACTTCAGCAGTACCTCGTCAACCAATTGCAGGCACAGCTTTATTTGGAAATGCTTTAGATGCTACCGGAGTTACAGGAAATGTTCAGTTATCCTCTGTTTTAGATGGCTGTACAGCAATTCCTGCAGGATCTTTAACAGGTAAGATTGGTTTAGTAGAAAGAGGAACTTGTAGTTTTACTGTTAAGGTTAAAAATGCGCAAGATGCAGGTGCGACAGCTGTGATTCTTTATAATAGCGTAGTAAATGGTGACACTGTTGGTAATATGTCTGGAACTGATGCAACGATTACTATCCCATCCGTTTTAATTTCAAACACAGAAGGTGAATATATTAAAAGCCAGCTTTCAGCTAATACGACTGTAAATGTAACTCTAAAAAATGATCCAGCCAGCAGTATTACGCCAGATGGAAGTTTTGATAATGGAATAGTTGTTCATGAATATGGTCACGGAATTTCTAATAGACTTACCGGAACTGGATCTGGATGTTTGAATTCTTCTTTAGATAAAGAACAGATGGGAGAAGGGTGGTCAGACTTCTTTGCTTTGATGTTAACAAATAAAGTTGGAGATAACGCTTCTGTACCGAGAGGTATCGGAACATATGCTGTAGGACAAGGAATTTCAGGAGGAGGTATTAGACCGGCAAGATATTCTCCGGACTTTACTATAAATGATTATACCTATGGTGATACGAATGGAATGGAGTATACCAATACAAGTGGACAAATAGTTCCTGATGTTCATTCCATCGGATTTGTTTGGGCTTCAATGCTTTGGGATCTTCATTGGCAGTATGTTGCTAAATATGGTTATTCTTCTGATGTGATGACAAATACGACAAATGGTAGTTCAAGAGTTCTACAGTTAGTTACAGATGCTTTAAAACTCCAAATTTGTAATCCAACATTTATTGATGGAAGAAATGCTATAATAGCGGCAGATCAGGCTAAAGGAGGAGCAGACAGATGTATGATCTGGAGAACTTTTGCGAAAAGAGGCCTTGGAGTAAATGCTGCTGCTGGTTCGAAAACCAATATCAACGATCAGGTAGAAGATTTCAGTGTTCCTGCAGACTGTGTGTTAGCTACAGACGAAGTAAATGTTGTTAAAAATAACATTTCAATTTATCCGAATCCTGCGAAAAATGAGTTCTTCATTAATTTCCCAAGCAATACGTTAGGAAAAGTAAGTGTTGAAATCTATGATATGTCTGGAAAATTAGTTTCTTCAGAAGATAAAATTTCTCCGGATGCTAAGAAATCAATTTCGACAGACAAATTGATTAATGGAACGTATATGGTGAAAGTAAAAGGCATCGGTATTGATGCGGCATCAAAAG